>NZ_JACGVR010000005.1:0-224356 GCF_014077325.1 Colwellia sp. BRX8-5 | reverse complement strand
CGAAGATGCCCTACAACGAATCAAAATATTTAGAAGCATTAAACCGAAGAGGATCGCCACTGTTAAAATTTGCAATAAATAGCTAAATTTTACTAGTTGTCCACCTCAGGGCGTGTTGTTATGTGGCTATTCGCTACCACCGTCGCTGCCTGAACAGTCAGAGGATTCACCCCCAATGTACACGCCGCTGCTATATGCATTACTACTAGATTTACTTTGAGATACTTTTTTGAAAGCTATAATTGATCCAAGTAACGGTAAAAGCAAAGCTAACAAATAGTAAGTCTTTTTACGTTGAACAGGCAAACTAAATGAATCCTTTACTGTTAAACATGCAAATAAAGCTAATACAAAATGAGATAACAAACCTATCGTAATAATCAAGTAAAGATTCATAGACTCCTATTGCCACATAACGCCACGTTAAGCGGCAAAAAATTGTTGGCTAAAATTGTGAACGGAGTGAAACAGCCAACTGTTTTTTGTCCGTTTGAACGCCTTGTTAGCAAGAAGTTACCGCTACAAGTTCATAGTTATTATTTATACACCAATCACTAAAGCTTTTACGGAATAATGTTACATCAAATGCACCAAGCTTATTTTGTTTTTCAATTAATATTGAAGTGGACTCATAAATAAGGGCAAGAGCATAAGTTACAACCTCTTTGTCCGATTTATCTGCTAATAAACCAAAATCCGGCTTTACACTATAGTGACCGACATTCAGCTTGTCTGGTTGAGTTAACCCAGTCAAATTCGATTGACCAGATACTCTTTTTTGAAATCGAAAAGAATAAGGTGAACGTTTATTAGTTGCGAATTTAGATAACTCAAAATCAATCCACAAGTGTTCAATAATACCACCGTGATTTTTACTGAGTTCAGCACTCAATTTTATGAAGGGTTCGTAAAGAATTTTAGAGTACTTTTCCGTATCCATATCACAAACATTAGCATTAATTGATAACTCCATGCCTGACTAGTACTCCCTTCTTGCTAACGCCCCATTAAGAGGCAAATAATGGTTGGCTAAAATAAGCGACGAAGGAGTAAATAGCCAACTGTTATTTGTCCTGCTTGAATGCCTTGTTAGCTGTAATTTAACCAACAAACCTGTGATTCTTGGTATATATCTGAAATCTTTGAAGGCTTAAACTCAGTATCAAATGTAGATATTGCAATAGAAACCCAATCTGGAAATTTTTTACTTCCGCTCCATTGCAAGCTAGAACCACATACACCACAAAATTTCCGCTCTACAGAACCAGAAGAATTATAAGATATTAACTTATCTGCACCCGAAATATAAACAAGATCATTTTTAGGAATACTGCCATAAGTGGCAAATGCTGCACCATGCTGCTTTTGACACATAGAACAATGGCAACTCGTAACCTTCTTAGGATCACTTAACAATTCAAATTTAATTTGTCCACAAAGACAGCTTCCTGAATGCATGATTATCCTTTACAGCTAACGCCGTTTTAAGCGGCAAATTGCAGTTGGCTAAAATAAGTGAGGCACGAACAAAAAGCCAACTGTAATTTGTCCTACTTGAAAACCCTTGTTAGGCATTTAGTTTACCGGAGAAGTAACAAAACACTCCCGCAGTAAAAGCCCCTGAGATACTAAAAGCAGTTCCCTGCAATAATAAAGTTGGTAATGCATCATCACCTAGTGGCTTAAATAAAAACACAATAATAAAGCCAGGTAAAGCCCCACCTAACAAGTAATATGACATTTTTGATTTATTTAAATGAAGGAGTGTAAAGTGAAGCGGGAACCCTAAAATTAAAAGCGCAATAGCAGCAATTATTGTTGCCACGGAAGATATTAATAAAGCTCCACTCCAACCTGCCGGTGAATGTGCGATTTCAGTTTGATAACCTAGAACAAATGAAACCACAAATACTACAGCTAAAGTAAATATCAATGATGGTAATAATTTCAGCATGATGCCTCAGATTGATATGAATGCCTAACGCCCTATTAAGGGGCAAATTGCAGTTGGCTAAAATGTGAAGCGGAGCGGAACTAGCCAACTGTTATTTGTCCCACTTGAATAGCTTGTTATGTTGAGTTTTTCTGAAACCTCGAAAATTGATACTCCCTCAAAACATTCCAAACAATAATATTGAAAATAGCCGTAACTACAAGGGAAATAACCCATATTATTATTTTGACATCATAGAATTTTAAAACCTGAAACAATATAGAATAAAAAATTACGGAGATAAAAAACCTCAGTGCCCATGGTTTAGGCACAAGTTCATCAAAAACCTCTCTTACAGAATCATTTTTAATTTTATCACCAGAACCTTTTTCTGACTCCATGAATCGACCTCAACATAACGCCTAATTAACAGGCTAAAATAGTGGGCTAAAATGGAGCGGAGCGAACAGCCCGCTGTTTTTAGTCCTTGTTTAATTTCTTGTTAGGTTACCTTTGCTCCAACAGCTTAGCAAACCTACCTTTTACGTAGCTGTTGAAAATAAGAACCATACTATTATTAAAGCCATCAAGATCCGTGTTTTTGACACACTCTATAATTTGAGATATTTCAGGAATAAGAACCAAACCTTTTTCTTTAATCACATTTAGCAGGTGGTCATCGGCATTGGGATAATCTTGAGGTTCCGATTCGGCGTATTGATTTACCAACATACATAGAATATAAATTAATGCAGCCTCACGGATAAATTTATCGTCAATTCCAAGTGAAACGCCTTTGGGTCCTGCTACTTTAAAATCTAATAAATCCCAACATGTGGCAGCGTCAAACAACCAATAAGATGTTTGACCACAAGAAAATCCACCTTCTTCTAGTAACTGATAATAAAAGAAGCTTGCATGCATCATTGCATCTCTTCCAAATTTGCAATTGGACTCATCGACAACCACTGGACTTTCCTTGGTAACCTAACAGCTTATTAGACCGAAAAACTAAGCAATATATAACACTTAGCATTCCTTGTTTATTTAAAGTTACAATCATCATACTTTACAACATAATAACAACACTAACATTTTATTATTATTAAATATTTCAAAAGGTGCAACACCGAATCTTTCGGTATATTGGCAAAAGAACCGAACACCAGCTAAGCTGTATATAACAACAGTAAATGGATTTTATATTATGGACGCTAAATCGCCTTTTTTAATGAGTATCGAAGAGCATATGCGTAACTTAAGATACGCGAAAAGAACCATAGAAACTTATATTCATTGGATAAAGTATTTTATAAATTACTCAAATAAAACTCACCCTGCACTCATGGGGGATATCGAAGTTGAGAGATTTCTCAGTTATTTAGTTAATCAACAAAACGTTTCAACAGCTACCCAGTCACTTGCACTGAATGCATTAGCTTTTTTATACAAAGAAATTTTAAAAAACGAATTAAGTTTAAAGCTAAACTTTAACTTAAGCCGCCGGCCTAGAAAATTACCTGATGTGCTTACACCCACAGAAGTAATGAAACTTCTATCAAAAATACCCTCACAACATCATTTATTAGTAAGCCTCTTATATGGTAGTGGCTTAAGGCTAATGGAGGCTATTCGTTTAAGAGTACAAGATATAGACTTTAATTATCACTGTATCGCAGTTTGGAACGGTAAAGGGAACAAACATCGTCGAGTTACCCTCGCCACTGAGCTTATACCTGAACTGTACCGTCAAATTCAAAGGACTAATAAATATCATACTAGCGATATAGAAAATATTGACTATAAAGGTGTCTGGATTCCAAATGCTCTTAATCGCAAATACCCCAATGCCGCAAAAGAATTCAAGTGGCAATATTTATTTCCTTCTGCTCGATTAAGTATTGAACCAGAATTCAAATATCTTAGTCGGCATCACCTCAATGAAAGTAGTATTCAAAAGTCAGTTAAAAAAGCAGCAAATCAATTGAAGTTAAATAAGGTAATAACTTGTCATACTTTAAGGCATTCATTTGCTACGCATTTATTGCAAAGAGGGGCTGATATAAGAACAGTTCAAGAACAACTAGGGCACAGCGATTTACGTACAACCCAAATTTATACCCATGTACTTGAGCATGGCGCTAATGGTGTTCGAAGCCCTTTATCTGACTTGCTTTAGAGCATAATAATGATATCTAAATATCATTATCAGTACGTAAAGCATCAGCCCATAATTTTAACCATTGTTGAGCCTCTTTTTTCTCTGGAAAATCACGTTTACTATTAACCACTTCTAATAAGGTATTAAAAGCCTCTTTTTCTCGATTAAGCGCTTTGAGGGTTAACGCTAAATGATATTTAATTTCAATTTTAGAGTAATCTAGTGCAAGCGCTTGGCGAAATAGTGGCAGTGCTTTATCAAATTCTTGAGTATGATAATAAATCCAGCCAAGTGTATCGAGGGAATCAGGGTGGTTTTTTGTAATAGCTAAAGACGCTAAACTATGCTTTTCTGCCTCATCATACAAGGCTAAATTCAAAGCAGCAAACGCTGCATTATTATGTAATACGGCTTGTTGTGCATATTTCGTTAACAACAAAATATAAATATCGTAAGCTTTTTTCCACTGCTCATTAATCATATAAATTTCTGCTAGCGAAGAATTCATTAAAAAATTCATCGGCTCTTTGTTCAAATACTTTGTCAATAGCTGAGTTGCTTTGCTATTTCGTTTTTGTGCTTGATACACCAGACTTAAACCAACGACAAT
Source organism: Colwellia sp. BRX8-5 (assembly GCF_014077325.1). Taxonomy (NCBI): domain Bacteria; kingdom Pseudomonadati; phylum Pseudomonadota; class Gammaproteobacteria; order Alteromonadales; family Colwelliaceae; genus Colwellia; species Colwellia sp. BRX8-5. The sequence goes on along the minus strand of NZ_JACGVR010000005.1, from coordinate 219,652 downwards.
ATTGTCATGATATTCATCTTGAGGTGGTGTTAATGCTAATGTCTTTTTATAACTCTTTTCGGCATTATCATATTGGCCAGACAAATAATAAGAATGCGCCAAAATCATCTGTAATTTAGTTGAATAACTTTCTAAAAAATCATTAGCAAGTTTAATCGCTTCAAGAGGTTTTTTCTGTTGATTCAAAAACTGACTTGCCGCCACTAACGGTATCTGCTTATTTTCAGACCAGGCAATAGACTTTTTATAGGCTTCAAGGGCATCATCTGGTTTATTATTTGCTTGGTAAAATTGGGCTATATAAAAATAGACCTTCCCTTTATCACCATCAAATTTTATAGCATTGTTGAAGCTTTGCAGTGCTTTGTCAAAATTGTTTTGTTGCTGATAGTAATTGCCTAGTAATACAAATAAATCAGCCGTTTGTTCATGATTAGATAAATAACTTTCTATTATTTCTATTGCTTCGACGGGTTCGCCTGCCGCCATGTAGCTAAAAGACAATTGTTTAAGTAAGTCTTTATTATTGGGTTCTATATTATAAGCCCTCTTAAACCAAACGATTGACTCTTTAAATTGTCTGGTTTGAGTATAATTCTTCCCTAAAGCGCTAATGAGTTCTTTATTATTTTCTTGTTTTAAAAGTGCTTGCTCTAATAATTCAAACGATGCTTTTATTTTGCCCGTCGCAAGTAGTGTTTCTGCCAAACTAATCAGTGATTTAATGTGTAAAGCGTCGATACTAAGAGCATGTTCGAATGCTTGTTTTGCTTTATTATAATCACCCACTATTTGATAAATAAAACCGAGATGATGAAGGAACTCTTTATTATCTGGTTGTGCTTTAACTAATTTTTCAGCAAGCGCTACCGCTTTAGTCATTTGCCCTGACTTTACATAGGCTTGCACCAATAAAAAACTAATGGTTGACTGATACTCCGATGAAGCGTTGATTGAAAGCAAGGTATCTATGGCCTGTTGATACGCCCCCATATCAATACTATTTTTTGCTAACTGTTGCGAGGCAATCGATGAGTCAGGTAGTAATTCAATAACTTTTTGAAAGTAAAACTTTGCTTTCTCATATTGCTTAAGCTCAGAACTGACCAACCCTAAAAGAGAGATAACTTTAGGGTTATTTTCTTTTTGTAAATTGGCTTTATTCAATACTGACAATGCCGCGGTATAGTTTTTCATGGCGATGTGAATTGTCGCTGAGAAGGTCATCGCTTTAATATTCAAGCGATCAATATTTAAATAATTTTTAATATATTGATCAGCTGCTTCATAATTGTTTTGCTGAAAAGCCACAACACTGGCCAAATAATAATAACTAGGGTTATTATCCAAGGTATCATTGTCAAGCGTTGACAATGATTCACTTAATTTTGAAAGTTTTTCCCTAGCATTTGAATTTTCGTCTTCTCTGGTTTCAATCATTGCTGATAAGAACATGGCCTTAGGTTCATAAGGGATAAGCTCAAGCACAGTTGCAATATCTTTTTTTGCGCTCTCGTATTCAATAAACTCTATATATAAACTAGCACGTAAAATAAGTGCCTGAATATGATTAGGGTTTTCTAATAAAGCATTATTTATAGCTTTAAAAGCAATATCTAATTCAGCTATATTTTGGTGGATACTCGCTTTTAATATCCAAGCATTCACTGGAGGAAAAAAACCGCTGAGTACATCATCAACATATGTTTGTGCTTCATCATAGCGATAATAATTTAAAGCCACCTGTGCTAAACCTAATTTTGCATCAGTATTAGCCGCATTAAGCAATAACGCTTGTTGGTAACGTTCTGCTGACAATGTTAACTGTCGCAAGCCTAGTTGTGCATGGCCTCGCAAAACAAAGATTTTGGCTTCGAGTATTTCATCTTGTACCTGTTTGTCTAGGTGATTGATGGTGTCATGGTATTTACCTTGTAATAAATAAGCTTCCGCAAACAGCAAGAATGTTCGGTTTTTGTCTGCCCCTAAATTTTCAGCAAAATTGAGTTCAACTTCTGCAGTAGCCCCTTTGCCAAAAGCAATAAGTACCTCAGCCATTAAAAGCCTTGCCGCTAAATTATTGGGTTCTTTTTGGGTTAAGTTTTTAAGATGAATGAGCGCTTCATTATGGCGGTTATCTTTAAAAGCGATATTAGCTTGTTCAAGCACATCTTTATCATTCCCCTGAGCTACTTGCTGAAAAGTTATTAAAAATAAAAATAAAAATATTTTGGGTATAAAAACGTGACGCACCATTAACTTCTCGAACAATTTAAAAGACAAGGATGATTGTGCTTTTTATCAGTAAACATTTCAATAAAAACCATTATCTACTCGTTAATAAGATAAATATTGCGCTATAATCTTTTCATGAAAAAGCAATTTATTAGCTTAACTATATTGCTCAAGCATAATACACTGTCAGGATATTTTACAACACTCTAGAGAAATAGGATAAAACTGGGCCCTAACGCCTACATCACCTTGTTTTAAATCTATATTTTTTTTACGGCTTAGTTATTGCATTGATTGTAAGCATCATGTACAAGATTTATCATATAATTTGGAAGTTAAGAATGACAATTTTCCGTTGTATTAAAAAACACACAACAAAGCTAATGATAATATCATCACTAGCTTTAGTTTCATTTAATAGCTTTGCTGGCTATACCCAAGTATCTGCATTAATAACTGGGTATAATGAATGTAATTACTATCTCCCAAATACTGAATCTGAATGCGTAATATCTGTGGTAGATGGTACTAATGGTACACAGTATCTATCTAATATTATTGCCAAGTTTGATATTGATGATGAAGATTCTAGTAAATCAATATTAGATAATTCCACATATTATGAATATGACCCATATAAGGACGACGTGGCAGAAGAAGATTGGGCGTTTTCTATTCCTGGAAATACAGAAGAAAACAAAACAGGTACTTGGACTTTCAACAAAGGCGTATATAAGTATCCGGATATACGTTTTTGGGTAGCAAAAGCAAGTAATGACTTTCGCTTGCATTGGCTAATTGAAGATAATAGTGTCAATAACTCTATTTGTGACGCTGGTAATGAAGCTGCAGATGGCGCAAACTTAAATTATGCTTGTATGAACTTAGCTGCATCAGTAACCAGTGGCGATTGGGTTACTCCCCCTAATGCTCAAAATGGAAAGAATTTTGGCTTGTCACACATTACCTTTTTTGGTGGCTTATGTGACAAAGTGGCTGGCTGTGCAGGCGACTCAACTACTTCTGTACCAGAGCCTGCTAGTTTAGCAATTTTAGCTCTAGGTTTATTAGGATTAGGTGCTCGTCGTAAGCAACGAATTAAAACAAAAATCTCTACTAATAACTAATTAACATTAGTTATTAAACCATTAGTACTAACTTGCCGATATTACCATTCTCCAACATACGTTGATGGGCTTTATCGGCATTTCCCCATGAATAGCAAGTATCAATTACCGGTAATAACTGCCCTGCGCAAAGTAACTTGCCAAAGTCTTCTTTGAAGTTAGCCACTAATTCAGCTTTATAATCATTGCTCCTGTTTCGTAATGTTGAAGCTGTAATAGTGACTCGGTTTGAAAGCATCTTACCTATGTCAATTTTTTCGCAGTAGCGGCCTTGTAAAATAGACAGAATAACAATGTGACCATCAACTGCGGCGACATTTATGTTTCTCTGTAAGTAATCTCCGCCCACTACATCAATAATGACATTAAAGCCATCGGGAACGTTTGCTTTTTTCCATTGTTCAAAAGAATTTTGATGGTAGTTAATCGCAACATCTGCACCTAATTTTAAACACGCTTGGCATTTTTCTTCACTGCCAGCGGTCACAACAACAAAACAGTCTTTCGCTTTGGCAAGTGTAATAGCAGCACAGCCAACACCACTGGCACCAGCATGTATCAACACTGATTGCTTAGGTTGTAACTGGGCAATTGAGAATAGACTTTGGTAGGCCGTTAGAAACGTTTCTGCGCAAGCTGCACCTTGTTCAAAAGTAAAGGTAGTAGGCAGATAAAATAACTGGCTAGATTTTATAACAACATATTCTGCGTAACCACCGCCAGCAACCAAACCAAAAACTTTGTCATTAATTTTCCAGTTATTTACCGCCCTACCACAAGCAACAATTTCACCACAAACCTCCAGTCCTAAAATAGTAGACTCGCCTTTAGGGGCTGGATATTTTCCTTGTCGCTGCAAAATATCGGCTCGGTTCACGCCAATAGCTTTTACACGAATTAAGCACTCATCTGCCGAAAACTCAGGTACGGGTGTTTCAGCAAAAGTTAACTGCTCATCGCTTGTTACGTTAATATATTTCAAGAAAACCTCTAAATTGTAAACGCTTGTTCGTTTTACGGGTAATTATCTACACAGTAGATTAGCTAATCGCGAAAAAGTTATGTTGTTGCCATTTAACTTGTTTTTTCTCCATACTTACCACTTCAGCTTCTGGTGGTCCGTACGCGAGCCATGCTAACATTTTATCTACGTCTTTTTCTTCACCGCAAATTAAAATTTCTACATCCCCATCATCCAAATTTTTTGCATAACCACTTAAACCATAATCAATAGCGACTTGTTGGCTAGACGCACGAAAATAAACCCCTTGTACTTTTCCGCTAACATGGGCGATATAACTAACATTCATACTTATTGTTCCTTAACGTAGACTGAAATAACTTAACGTGAAGATTGCACCCGAGCTTGGCATTGACTACACTCTGCGCAATTTCATTTACCAATTCATTAAGTATAGTCACATGTCAGCAAGAATTTATTTAAAAGTAAGCCGAGAGAAGTCTTTATTACGAAAACATCCTTGGATATTTTCTCAAGCGATTAATAAAATCAAGGGAAATCCGATGTTAGGCGATACCGTTGATGTCTTTGATCACAAGGAAAAATGGCTTGCTCGCGGTGCTTACTCGCCAGAATCACAGATTCGAGTTAGAGTTTGGAGCTTTAATGAAAATGAAGAAATTGACAGTGAATTTTTTCGTAAAAAATTAATAAGTGCTCAATCTAGACGTGAATGGTTTATCGAACAAGGCGGTTTAACCGGTTATCGTTTAATTGCTGGTGAATCTGACGGTTTACCCGGTATAACTATTGATAAATACGATAACTTAATTGTTTGCCAACTATTAAGTGCCGGTGCCGACTTTCAACGTTATACCTTAGTTGAAGTGATTAAAGAGCTCTATCCTCAATGTAGCATCTACGAACGCTCTGATGTTGACGTACGTAAAAAAGAAGGATTAGAGCCAATCACAGGTTGGTTAACAGAGCCACTTGAGTCAACCGCATGTGTGATTAAAGAGCATGGTTTATCGATTAATGTTGATATCGCAAAAGGCCATAAAACAGGTTTTTATTTAGATCAACGTGATTCTCGTGTGACTGCAGGTCGATATGCTAAAAATAAATCAGTCCTTAATTGTTTTTCTTATACCGGAACATTCGCCTTACATTGTGCAGCAAATGACGCTAAAGAAGTTATCAATGTTGATGTTTCTCAATCGGCACTCGACTTAGCCGAAGAAAATATTGCCCTTAATAACCTGCAAGACAAGAATGTTTCTTTTGTTAAAGCAGATGTATTTAAGTTACTCAGACAATATCGCGAAGAAAAACGTCAGTTTGATATGATAATTTTAGACCCACCTAAATTTGTTGAATCAAAAGCACAACTAACCGGTGCATGTCGTGGTTACAAAGACATTAATATGCTTGCTATGCAATTACTCAAGCCAAACGGTATATTACTGACCTTTTCTTGCTCTGGTTTAATGGAAGCAAGCCTATTTCAAAAAGTAGTTGCTGATGCCGCTCTTGATGCTCGTCGCGAGGTGCACTTTGTTGAGCGCTTGCAACAAGCTGGTGATCATCCAATATCGAGTAACTACCCAGAAGGTTATTATTTGAAAGGCTTAGTCTGCCAAGTAAGTTAGCTCACTTTTTGTGACTGTCTTAAAATAAAAAACGAGCACTTAGTGCTCGTTTTTTATTAGTTTTTTTATTGCCTAGTTAAGGCTCAGTCTTTAATCTATTTCGGCAATATTAATTCCAATTAAAAAGCACTCTTCACCCTCTTCGGTGACGCGTACTATTTTCCCTGAAACTTCCAACGGTTGAACATTGCTGCTCGCAGACCGCACACTAACTTTAACATGGGTATTAAGCTCTAAAGGATGCGTCATTTCAATCGCCATACCAGTCGCACTTAAGTCTCGACAAGTCGCTAATATTTGACTGTTCGCTTCATCGTCGATAATGGTCACGGTTACATCACTATTTAACATCATCCGATAGAAATCTCGTTTATCATCAAAGTTAACCATTACTACTCCATATTATTATTTAAATTTTTATTGTCTCTTTTATACCCATTGTAGTGTTTAGTGTCAAATTTCAAACTTGAATTGTTGATTAAATCGACTTAATCTGCTGAAATTTCTTTCAAATGATTTAAAATTCGCTTTGCAGAGACCGGATAAGCTGTCTTTAAATTTTGCGCAAATATCGAAACACGAAATTCTTCTATCATCCAGCGAACCGCTAAAATGTCATCAACAATAGGCTTGCCTTTGCTCTGTTTGGCAAGCAACGCTAAATAAACATCATTTACTTTCGCAACCTCTAACATTTTCAATCGGTCTTGGTTGGGATCAACCGGCAGCTTTTCCATACGTCTTAACATCGCTTGTAAGTAACGCGCAATATCTTCTAATCGTTGATGACCAGAAGCGGTCACAAAACCTTTAAACACCAGTAAGCCAAGTTGTTCTTTAATGTCGGCTTGTGCTTGAATAACCTCTAAAGACATTCGACCCTTTAGTTTTTTCCCTATTTCATGGGTTAAGGTTAATACTTTTTCTACTTTTAATGCTGACACGAGCACACAGTCGGCAAGTTCAGCACGAACATGGTCTTTAGCTTTTTCAAAATCATTTTGGTTACGTGGTATGTCGCCATGCTCTTTCACCAAGTGCTGGCAAGCAGCGAGTATACAATCGTCTAATAAATCAGGTATTGAACCAAAAGGGTTAAAATATAGGCTTAACTTAGCTTTATTAGGCAATTTTTGTTGTAGATATTTAACTGGAGAAGGTATATTTAATAAAATTAAACGACTCACACCATTAACCATCGCTTGCTCAGCAAGACTTTCTTGTTCAAATAATTCTATAGCAACCGTTTTATTTTTATCAACTAAGGCTGGAAAAGCTTTTATGGTGATATTAGCAATATTTTTTTCATAGCCTTTGGGAATGTTGTTGAAATCCCAGCTAGTAATTTGTTCACGTTCTATTCCTTTATCAGCCACTTTCTTAATTGATGCTTTTACTTTTCCTTGCAAAGAGGCTTTTAACTGTTCAAGCTTCCGGCTTTGATTAATAAGCACTCCTTTTTCGTCAATCACCTTAAAATTCATCGTTAGGTGAATGGGCAATTCAACATCTTGCCAAATATCTTCGGGTAAACGCACCCCCGTCATTCTTAATAAATGTTTTTCAACAGCGGCAACTAACTTACCGTCCTCCTCACTAATCACTGACAAACAAGCTTCTGCGTAGTTAGGAGCCGGCACAAAATTTCTTCGTGAAGATTTAGGTAAGCCTTTGATCAAGGCAATAATAAGCTCTAGTCGCAATGCTGGAATTAACCAATCAAAATCACGATTTTCAATTTGATTCAAAATACCAACAGGAATATGTAAGCTTATTCCATCATCTATATCGCCTGGGGTAAAATGATAACTTAACGGCAAGGTCAAATTACCTTGATGCCAAACATCAGGATAATCGTTGGCCGATAATACTTTAGCCGTTTCGTTTAATAAAAAGGCTTCGGTAAAATTAAGTAACTGAGCATTTTTTTGTTTAGACTTTTTCCACCATGACAAAAAACTACGTTGGCAAATAATGGTTTCTGGTAACTTTTCATCATAGAACTCAACTAAACGTTCTTCATCTACTAAAAAGTCTTTACGGCGAGCTTTTTGCTCTAACTTCTCAATGCTCGCAACTAGTTGGTGATTTTGCTGATAAAATTTTTCATTAAGGGTGCTATCACCATTGACTAATGCTTCACGAATAAATATCTCACGGCAGGTATGAGGTTCAATATGATTGAAGCTGATCTTTCTTTTCGCAACTATGGTCAGGCCATATAGCATCACTTGTTCAAAAGCCATTACCGCACCTTGCTTTTTCTCCCAGTGCGGTTCGCTATAATTGCGCTTAATAAGATGTTCAGCTAAAGGCTCTATCCATTGTGGGTCTATCTTTGCGACCATACGGGCAAACAAACGGCTGGTTTCAACCAATTCAGTTGCCATTATCCACTTAGGTGATTTCTTTGCGACACCCGACCCCGGAAATATGAAGAATCGGCTATTGCGTGCACCTTTATATTCTCTGTTTTCGTCAAGTTGCCCTAAATGACTGAGTAAACCTGACAAAATAGCTTGGTGAATAATATTGTTATTATTACTTTCTAGTGGCTCAGTTTTTTTACTTACATCGGTATTATTAGCATCTAATGATGGCGGAGTATATTCAACTCCGCTCATTGGAATGTTTAAATCGCGCAGTGTATGTTTAAGCTGACTAAAGATGTCTTGCCATTCACGAATACGCATATAAGCTAAAAACTCTTTTTTACACATATTTCGAAATTGGTTATTAGTCAGCGCTTTTTGTTGCTGTTGAATGTAGTGCCACAAATTAAGCAAGCTGATAAAGTCAGATTCTTTGTCTTTAAAGCGATTATGTTTTTCATCTGCCGCTTGCTGTTTTTCATGGGGACGTTCACGCGGATCTTGAATACTTACCGCACTAACAATAATAAAAATTTGCTCAATACAGCCTAAATCAATAGCTGACAGAATCATTTTTGATAAACGTGGATCGGTGGGGAATTTTGCTAACATCCGTCCCGCTTTGGTTAATACCACTTTGTTTTGCTGTTTTTCTATCGCCGCTAATTCTTCAAGCAATGAAACACCGTCATTAATATTACGACTGTCCGGTGGCTGAACAAAAGGAAAGTCACTGATTTCGCCGAGATCAAGCGCCAGCATTTGTAAAATAACTGTCGCTAAATTAGTACGCAATATTTCAGGATCAGTAAATTCAGGGCGACCAAGAAAGTCCTCTTCACTGTATAAACGTAAACATACACCCGCTGAAACACGACCACAACGCCCTGCTCTTTGATTAGCACTGGCTTGAGAAATAGCTTCTATAGGCAAACGCTGTACTTTAGTGCGGTAACTGTAACGAGAAATACGCGCGGTACCCGGGTCAATAACATATTTGATACCTGGTACGGTTAAGCTGGTTTCTGCAACGTTAGTGGCGAGCACAATATTACGGCCACTGTGTGGTTTAAAAATTCTATTTTGTTCTTGTACCGTTAACCGTGAATATAAAGGCAACACTTGGGTGTGTCGTAAATTTGCTCTTTCTAAGGCTAATGCGGCGTCTCGTATTTCGCGCTCGCCATTAAGAAAAATAAGAATATCGCCTTGGCTGATATGACCAAGTTCGTCAACGGCTTGCAAAATACCACTAATGATATCGTTACTACTTACTTCTTCTGTTTCATCATTATTGTCGCCATTAAGCGGACGATAGAGGATTTCAACAGGGAATGTTCGCCCCGAGACTTCAATAATAGGCGCGGGTTTGCCGTCTGCTGAAGCAAAATGCTGTGAAAATCTTTCTGGGTCGATGGTTGCCGAAGTAATAATGATTTTTAAATCAGGACGTTTAGGTAATATTTCGCGCAAATACCCCAATAAAAAGTCTATATTTAAACTACGTTCATGCGCTTCATCAATAATAATCGTATCGTATTTTCGCAGTAAACGGTCATGTTGCATTTCTGCCAATAAAATACCGTCGGTCATTAATTTTATATAGCTATTTTCACTCACTAAGTCATTAAAACGGACTTTATAACCAACCGCGTCGCCTAATGTTGTCGATAATTCATCAGCAATACGTGTAGCAACTGTTCGCGCCGCAATACGACGTGGCTGAGTATGACCAATCATGCCGTCGATACCGCGACCTAAAGCAAGACATATTTTTGGAATTTGAGTCGTTTTGCCCGAGCCTGTTTCACCCGCAATAATAATCACTTGGTTTTCAGTTATCGCTTTAGCAATAACGTCAGAATTTTGTGATACCGGCAAATCTTCTGGATAGGTGATTTTTGGAACATTCTGAATTTTACGCTGCTTTTTTTCGATTGACTCATCAATATGGGCAGAAATTTGACTGAGTGATTTTTGCTTTTTGTCACTATCAGTGATTTTCTTACTCGACATTAAGCGCTTTTTCAAACGAAACTGATCAGATTTAAAACACAATCCAAGGCGGCTAAAAAGCTTATCAATGTTAATAACTTGGCTGCGCTGAGATTCAGAAGAGGTAGTAATAGATTTTTCAGAAGACAAGGTTGACCCAAACAAAATAGCAAAAAATAATTTTACCAGCTTTATTAAGTCTGTACCACTTCAATCAAGTGGTACAAATAGACAGTGTGAAATTAACTCAGCTGACTAAGGTTTAAAGGTACTTCGAGTATATTGATCAATACCGTATAGAACATCATTACGACATATAGTACCCAGTAAAATACCATCTTCGTCTACCACTGGATAAACTTTAGGTTTATTCTGTAACATGCTTTGCGCAAGTTCTATGACACTGTCAGAGGGTTTAACTGATAATACTTCTTTGCGCATCAATGCGGCAACATCACTCACATGTTCATTATGATAAATCGTCTGTAGCATTGTTGCTAAAACATCACTTTCAGAGAGAAAACCAATAACACGATTATTACCATCGATCACTGGACCACCAATTTGCTTTGTTTTTAAAAAGCGCAACGCCGCCTCTTCAACCACCATTTCTGAAGTAAAAGTAACTGGATAGTGGTTCATATAGTCTTTTACTTGGATACTCAACATAGTTATTACCTCACTAAAATCAAAAATAAAATGCCCAACCAATAAAAATAACTGTAGACGCTTTTATTTAATAAATCATGAATTTAGTGAAAATAATTTTTTTATTTTTAATAAACATAGCTTGATTAAAGTAAAGACAGTAAAACGGGATCCGGAGAATTTTTTATGGTGTTTGTTAAAGCATGATAGGAAAGCGAAAATTGTTTTCGTAAATGTGATTTTAAATGAGGTTTTACCGCGTTAGGTCTTATCGCTTTAAGCAAACAAAATAGCGCTAAAGCATGCACTGTTTCATTTTCTGGCAATGCCGACTGACGGTTTGCATTAGGATTATTACACGAGCCACAGCCGCCTCTAAATTGATAAGCTGTGTTACTAAATATAATACCAAAGCCCATAAAACAAGCGATAACATCAACGGCTTGAGGAATAAACTCTTTGCCACCTGGTGGTAAACTAGCTTGTTGAACAATCAGGATATTCGCAAGGTTTTGTACAATCGACGAAATAAGATCTTGTGGCTGATTAACTTGATTTTCGCCATAAGAAAGCATGATCGGCTGTTGTTGGAGCTTCGCTGTATCTTCTTCACTTAATTTAGCAAAGGGCGTATTGTCACCACGACAATGGTCAACCATATTAAACGGTGGAATGGTTATTTGCTGAGTACCCGCAAAAAACTGCTCTGGTGTGATCAATATAATGGGCCACTGCTGCATACCAGCATAGGTGGTTGTTTGTTTAAAAATACTCAGTGCCATTTCATGAACACTAGTTACACTACCTTGATAAAATTGATTATTAGGTAATACAAGCTGACTATTGTTTTTAAACTCTGCAACATCAAAATGTGTAAGCGCCCAAGAAAAAGTATCGAGGATCCATTGATGACTATCTTGGTCAATGGCATCACTTACATCAATTTTACTCGCCGGTTTTATAATATTTAATAGTTTAGCTAGCATAACCAATAATTACTCAGTAAGTTGCGGTTCATCAGTTGTTTGAACAGCCGCTTCTTTTCCTTCTAAAAGTGCTCGTTCAGCTTTTGAAACATAACGGGGCTTGTTGCTGGTATGTAATTTAGCATTGGCTTTTTTCTGCTTACTTTTTAACGCGGCATTTATTTTTTTCTTACGATTCATTTTATTTTTCTATATTTAAATTTATAAAGCGTTATTTAAACGCACAGACCCTATCATTAAAATAGGCATTTATTACTTAAGTAATGGATGGTCTTCGGGTAATTGCTTTGCTATCCACATTGCTAATCGGTGTTTCATACTAAGCAAGTCTTCACCATCAGCAGGCGAAGCTTGAATAAGCTTGTCGTTAACCAATAGACGGTACAAGCTTTCAACTTTGTCTTTTGAAGCATTGGTGGCAGAAAAACCATTATAACCTCGGTTCATCGCATATTTTTCGCCAACTTCAATCGCTTTTTTTAATAAAGCGGTTTCATTCTTTAACTTTTTAGGTTTTTTCATTGGGCTTCTTTTATTGTGGCTTCACATCAAAGTAAAAGGCATTTAATTTACTGCCATCAAGGTCGATTCGTTATTTATAGCTTGAAAGTAACACTTTGGTAAACTGCTCGGTAGTAATTTCTTTTCCATGTTGAGTGATTAATCCCTCAAGATGAGTAATATCAGCCTCTAACGACGACATAGTCAGTGTATTGTCATCTAATAAATAAAGTTGCTTTAGGCTAGCATAATAAAATTTCAAAATAATTAAGGCATTTACATCACCATTAACACTCGCTTGTTTAATTTTTTTCAAACGACGATAAATAATATTTTGCGTTTGTTTAAGTTGCCAAACATAATAAATTTCATTAAAAAAGGGGGTGTTTTTTAATTGTCTTAGTATCCCTGCACACGTTAACAATGCCAGAATAACGCCTAAAAAGTTATAACGAAAGTTACTAGTTTGCTGGCCCGACTCTATCGCGGTATTCATACTCGCTTGAGCCATGGTATCAAGCGCTAAAGGCTCAGCAAATACCGCAATCAATATACCACCAAAAGCAATGGCTAATATTGCGAAGGTAACAATAAAACCAACAATCACTTGATTAAGCTTACTGCGATAAGCTTTTTTATCTATGTCTTTTAACGTCATGGTACAACTTATTAATGGGTTACTAAAATTAAAACGTTATTCTAACGTAATTTCTTTCAGTAAACCCTATTCTCTAGCTTTATTTTTTATAGAGGTCGACACCTGAATAGCGTGTTGTTTTTGTCGTGACTCCTTGTCGCCAAACATTCGCTAAGGTAGCTATACTCAGTTTTTTCTTAGCCCGAGTAATAGCGGTATACATTAATTCCCTAGAAAGTAATTTATTATCAGTTTGTTCCGGTAATACCATCACAACATGTTCGAACTCACTGCCTTGAGTTTTATGAATGGTCATCGCATAAACGGTTTCATGCTGAGGTAAACGCGCCGGATTCACCCACTTATATTCATTGTCTGCTTGCTCAAAAACAGCCATTAAATGGCCCGACTCATTTTTCCACAATAAACCAATATCGCCGTTGTATAAACCTAGTGAATAATTATTAACATTGATCATAATAGGTTGCCCGCAATAACGAGTCTCAAAAGCATTAATATCACCGCGTTTAATCAGTATATTTTGTACTTGTTCGTTTAACGACTCAACCCCCTGCTCACCAACACGTGTTGCGCATAAGATACGAAATTTTTGTAATTGTTTAAAGGCAGCAGACACTGTTTTTTGCGCGAAAATGGGCGCGTAATACTCACTGACGAATGCCGTTAACCAAGAACTAGTTTTACCTTCGAGTAAGCATAAGGTATTCCCAGACTGAGGCACGTCTTGGTGATTATTATCTATAACTGGTTTTTCTGTTAATAATTGCCAACTTTCGCTAAAGCGACCATTAATAACATGGCTCGCTATTTTTCCGATCCCACCTTCACCATCAAAACGTCTACTTTTGTCAAGAAACACCACGTGATCTGCGGCTAGGGTCAACCCTGATGATTTTGGCGACTTTTTCCACTGAGGTAAGTTTGCACATTGGCTGACTTGGCTTAAATATTGATGATTCTCGGGGCTGTAGCCACGATGAGGCTTAGGTGCTAAATCGTTAAGTACGCTACCAGCAGCAACGGACGGCAGTTGATCAGCGTCGCCTAAAAGTATGATTTGGCAATGGCTAGGTAAAGCTCTAAAAACTCTTACCATTAACGCCAAATCGACCATTGACACTTCGTCAATTAACAGCACATCAATATTCAGTAAATTGTCTTGGTGATGGCGAAAGTTAACACTGTTAGGAATAACACCTAAGAGTCGATGCAGCGTTTGTGCCTCTTGCGGTATTTTTGATAAAACCGCTGCGCTTATTTGTCCTGTAAATCCTTGCAAAGCATTAGTGACTGATTCAGATAAACGCTGAGCCGCTTTACCCGTTGGCGCTACCAAGGCTATCTTTAAGTCTGCATTGGGCTTTTCATTTGAGCTTGAGTTTAACATCACCAAAGCTGCTAACAACTTAGTCACCGTATAGGTTTTACCTGTGCCTGGCCCGCCAGCGATAATACTGAATTTTTTATTAATGGCATTGGCGACCGCAACCATTTGCCAATCTATTTCATCGTTATCATCTGCTGACTTTTGCTGTGGAAAGAGTGTTGCTAAACAGTTTTTAATATCAACGGCGTCAAATGTTTGTACATTAGAATCCTTGGCTTGAGCACTTTTTGCTGAAATAAAAGTCAGTAACTCTTGCTCAAAATGGTAATAACGACGTAAATACAGGTTATTTTCATAAAAAACAATAGCATGGTTATCATCAGCCATAATAGACAACTGTTCACATAAGCTGACTAGCTGTGGTTGCTCAGCAAAGGTAAAACCGTTATGAGTAACAATACCTTGTTTATCGCAGCTATAACCAAAACGTGTACTCGCGATGGTGGCTAAAGGTAAGCAACTATGGCCTGCCCTAAGGCTTTCACTGAGGGCAATCAGTAAGTGAAAAAGTTGTTGGTTGTCATTATTGTTATGCTTGTCGCGATTAACTAGGCTTTGTTGAATTTCTTTTGCAAAAAAGTAGTCAACCGCTTCAATATTATTAAGCTGCTGTTGAGCATGACTGAACTGCTTATATAACACTGCCATATGCTTATTCAACTCCTAAAAACAATTGATCAAGTGCGGCAAGTTCGTGCGCCTCGATTTTTCGATAGTAAACACCACAATTAATGTGTTCAACTTGGTCAGTCATACCCCGTAAATATAAATAGTAAGTGCCGCCAAAATGCTGTTCTACGTCGTAATTATCTAAGCTGTGACTTAAATAACGGTGCAAGGCTAACGCATAAATCAAGTATTGTAAGTCATAGTGATTTTTTTCAATATTCTCTTTCATTGCTTGCTGGTTATAGTCACTAAAATCATTGCCTAAGTGGCTGGACTTATAATCACAGATATAATATTTATTATTATGCTCAAAAATCAAATCAATAAAGCCGTGCATCATACCTTTTAGCTGCTGGTATGCCGGTAAACGAACAATTGATTGCTGTGTTGATTGACTATGCGTATTACGATGTTTCGACAATATCTGGGTTAATTTATCAGTACTCGCTGAGCACATTGGATAATAAAATTCACTTTCTCGCAGTGTTTTTGTTTGCTTTAAGTCAGCTAAGCTAAAGGGCTCGCTATTATCAATCTCTAATGCGCTATCACCCAACGGCGAATTAATCATTTGCGCTAACCAACTCTGCAGATCTTCAGCTTGATAACCCGCAGTTAATTCTCCGTACTTTTGCAAGGGCCAATGCATAGCTTCTTGCCAGTCGGGGGCATTAAAATCGGTATGTTCTAAAATATCGTGCAATAAATTACCCGTATGAGCTCCTTTTGCTAAATTAAAGCGTAATAAACTACTCGCTTGCATTGCACTAGATTGAAGCTCAGTCATGCTATTTTTTTCGAGTGGGTTATCTCGATCAGGCGAAGATACACCGCCGTGACGTAAATTTCGACTTAAGGCTGAAAATGAACTTAGCCACCAATCGCGTTCTATTTTACCGTTAAATTGAGCAACTTGGCCGGTTTTATCACTAACTTCAGCTAATGGCGCTTGTTGAGCAATAAGCTCACTGGCGTTTTCTAATGATGATAGGGTCACTAAACTGATGTTGTTAGGTTCATCATTAACCAGTTGGCGTAAGTTTTCTTCAATATCTTGCTGACTTTGCCACTTTAACGCTCTACCCAGTGGCGAATGCTCGGCTTTATCAAAAGCGGTTGTTAAGATATAACAACGTTTTTCTGCTCGGGTTACCGCAACGTATAATAGCCGAATCGCTTCAGCGTAAGCCTCATTGGCCATTGACTCCTTAGCATGGTCAGAGCCATCTAAACTTAATTTGAGCTGGTGGTTTTCATCATGATACTCAATAAAGGTCACCGAGCTTGCACCGAACTTAAGTGGGTCTTTATGACGGGTGGCAAAAGGAACAAACACCACCGGATATTCTAAACCTTTTGAGCCATGCTGGGTAATAATGCGTATTAAATTATCATCACTTTCTAGACGTAACTCGGCTTCAATTTCAGGGTCGTCAACCCGACTTTGTTGTTCAAGCCAATAAAGTAATTCTTGTGGTTGACGGTGGCGTTGACTGGCCGTTTGCAGTATTTCAAATAAATGCAATAAATTGGTTAAAATGCGATCTTGGTTTTCATCGGCGATACAAAAATGATCATGCATTAATTTTAATGCCATCGAAATAAAACCTTTATACAACCATTCATTACGTAGTTGCTCAAAATCAAATTTCAATGCTTGCCAAGCAAGTTCATTTTCTTGTAATTCACGATATTTTTCAGGGTGATAGTCGAGTAAATCACAGGCAATGGCAGCACTAAAGTAGCGTTCATTTTCAACAAACAAGATCCCTTTTAGCAGCTGTATCAATTGCTCTGTTTGCTCACTTTTCATTAAGTTAGCGCGATTACTCATAAAGACTGACGCTAAATTAGCCTGTTCTAACGCTTGTTTTATATCACGTGCTTCAGCGCCATCACGCACTAAAATAGCAATATCTTTTGAGCTTAATTTATGGTTATTTTTGTTAGTAGGCGCGGCAAGTAAATTGATAATTTCATTGGCACACCAAGTGGCCATCACTGGGCGAAAACTTTGAGCAACCGATTTTTTTGCTTCTTCATCAACAAAATGCACAAATTGTAAGGCGTTATCGGTAATTGCTTTATATTTAATAAGTGCTGGCGGTGAAGCTTTTACTGGAATATAGGGAATATCGTAACCAAACACCCGACTATTCCCTTGAGTAACATCAACTTTATCGGTGATCGCTTCGCCATAAAATAAGCGGTTATAGCCAGCGATCATTGCTGGTGTTGACCGCCAATTCGTATCCATTAACCACTGTTGGTCACAATCTTTTCGGGCAGATAAATATGCAAAAACATCGCCCCCTCGAAAACCATAAATCGCTTGCTTGGGGTCGCCTATCATGTATAAAGCGGCCGTACTTTGGTGATAATATATGGCTTCTAGTATCGAGAATTGTAAGGGATCGGTATCTTGGAATTCATCAACTAACGCCACCGGATATTGTTCAAATAGGGTTTGTGCTAGGACTTGTGCGTTACTGCTTTTCGCTTGTAAGCAATTGGCCAAGGTTGAAATAAGATCGTCAAAACTTAAAATATTGGTGGTGCTTTTTTGTTCTGTGATATTGGCGCGTATTTGATAAATACCTTCGCGGACAATGACCAGTGCCTTGGCTTTTTCAATTTTTTTAGCCAGGGATTTCAATTCAGCTTTAACCATTTTTACGGGTTCAAATACCGCTAACAGTTCAATTTTACCCACCGAGCGCGCGTAACGCTTGCCATCAATAAAACCATCTGGCATTTTTTCATCAGCAACACGCAGATCTTCAGCAAGTCGATGTAACCATTGTATTAATGAGTCAAGCTCTTGTTGACGTTTTTCACGTTCACTGCCTTTTTTAACATCAATAAGGTACTGAGTCAGCAGTGGTAGATTGTTCTCGAGGTTATAAACCGCTTGCTGTACTAATTCGGTAAATAACTGCTCTATTGCAGTAACATTGACGACATCAAGCGCATTATGTTTACTAATAGCTTTAGAGAATTGACTGAGAAAGTTTAACGGATTTGGCCAAAACTGCATCACTTGCTTAAAGTGTTCAGGGCTATCTTTTGCCAATACTCGATACCAATCTTGGCAAGCTTGTAGCACTAAATCTTGGCAATTAGTTTCCATTTGCGCGTTAAAGGCCACACCACTAGCAAAGGCATGTTGGCTTAACACCCGTTTACAAAAGCCATGTATGGTTAATATTGCCGCTTCATCTAAATATAACAATGCTTGGCGCAAACGTATCTTTGCCGACTTTTCATCAATGTGCTGACTTATCGCGCTAAAGAACTCATCGCTGACAATTAACTCGTCCCAATGGTTAAGCGCTTGGCGAATAAAACTATCGATACGGCCACGTAGCTCTTCGGTCGCATCTTTGGTAAAGGTCATAACCAGTATTTGCTCAACAGGCAATTGCTTTTCGAGTAATAGCCGTAAATACAAGCGGGTGATATTAAAGGTTTTACCGGTACCGGCACTGGCTTCAATTAAGTGCTTACCCTGCAATGGGATCTGGTGAGCAATAAGATTATTCATCTTCATTTTATTTGCTCCTGAGCTTGCCACATCGGTTGATAAAGTGCGGTGAATGTTGATTGGTACTCGGAAAATTCAGGACATTGCTGCCAGAAATAATGCATATAAGGGTCTTGTCCTAGGGGTTTTACCACGCTAAGCATACTGCCACTGTCAGACCATAGTTTTTCAAAACTACTTTGCGCAAAGGCTTTAGCTTTAAAGAATTTTTCAATCAATTCAGTATTAAGTAATAAAGCTTGCTGTTGCCCTTTAAGATAGGTCTCAACAATAAAAGCGAGTTGTTCCTGGGCATTGTCTATTTTACTAAAACGGTACTGTGTTGGTTTTTGATTTTTAATATCAAAATAAAAACCTTTAGTGACATTCACCTGCGCAAGCATATTTTGCTCTTCGGTTAAATGAGCCGCATTTAAGTTCGAGGTATTTGCTTGCCAGCACTGCATAATAATTTGATGTAGATAAAGGCCAAACAAGTCTTTGCCTTTTGCCGAAGAGCTGCGATAAAACATTAAGCTGTCCGCTTGCACCGGGAAATTAGCACTGAGGGTAAAATGACTGTTATCGGTAAGTACCACATCAAGCTCGGTATTGATAAACGTTATCGGTAAGCTGTCGTTGGTTAATTGGCTTTGACTTTGAATGAATTCACTAAAGGTTTCACTGTCATCACGCCAGCGCTCTAGACTATCATGGGTACTGGGTAAATCAGGAAAAACGCCGCTCACCCCTGCCGCACTTACCGCAGAAGAAATCTCATCTTCGCTGCTACCCACGAGATAAAGCGCTAACAGCTGTTGACGTAACAAATAACTCTGCAAGAAGTTTTCACTGAATGGTTCAGTATCATCAAGTTGTGTTTCGTGGCTTTCAAAGAACAACTGCAAGTGTAGTTGAGCAAAGGCTTTTGCCGGATGCTGAAAAAAGCGGATCAGTTCATTAATATCGACAACTTGAGGATCATCATCAACAATGATCGAAAGTGGTAACAATAAAGCATCGCTTTGTTGGATTTTTTTAGCTGATTTAAGTTTCAACCAATTAGGGTCAAAGCTTTTAAATTTGCCTAAATAGTTATGCTCGCTGAATGCTTGCATGGGTAATTGTTTAATATCTGAAGATCGATCACCATTACCATTTTCGTCATTGCCAGCCTCAGCATTATGTAACTGCCAGCCATTGCCAGCCTCAGCATTATGTAACTGCCAGCCATAGCCTGCTTCTAAATATTCCATCAATTCTTTCAAGACAACCGATGGCTGCTTTTCATTATTATTGCGAATATTACGGCCTTGATAGCTTAAATATAATGACTGTCGCGCCGATATAATGGCTTCTAAAAACAAGTATCTGTCGTCACCACGGCGCGATCTATCACCCAACTCGCTTTTACTACTCGCCATAAGATCAAAACCTAGCGGTTGGCGTTGTCGAGGAAATTCGCCATCGTTCAAGCCTAAAATAGCAATCACTTTAAAGGGAATACTGCGCATCGGTAACATCGAGCAAAAGGTTATTTGCCCAACCATAAATTGCCGACCAGGATCGGGCTGACTAAAATGATTTGTCAGAAAGTCACGTACCACACTCAAACTGATATTGGGCTGATAATTGGCATGTTGACAGTATTCGGCCAAAGAGCCGATCGCTTGGTCAATAACGTTAAAGGCCATTTCGTCGGTTACTTCAAAAAGACTATTTAACATCGTTAATAAAAATTGTTGCCACTGATTGGCTGATTTATCTTGGCCAAGTTGTTGGGAAAAATGCTGTAATTGCTCGATAATCAACATTAACTTACCCAGTAAAATGGCATCGTTGCCCTCGACATTTGGTAAATACAGTTGTTCATCTACATATATTGAACGGTCAGAAAAAGCAAAGCCACGCATTAATCGCGACAAACCTTGTTGCCAGGTAAAAGCATTATTAACTTCGAGGCTATGCAAGACCTCTTGCTTATGTTGCTGGTCAACGCCCCAATGCACACAAGCTTGTTCAAGCCAAGCAGACATTTTGTCTAGCTCTTCAAGACTGATTGAAAATTTATTTTGCATGGCAGGTAAACGTAACATGCCAATGATTTGGGAAACTTGAAAACGACTATCGGGTAAGCTCAGTAATTGGGTAAAAGCGGCGACAACGGGCTCTGCATCTTTGCTTACCCGGTCGGCAATAGAACAAGGTAATGGCGGGATTTTATCCGCTAAGTCTTGCCAGCCTCGTGCAAATACAGCACTAACATAAGGGGCATATTGTTCAACTTGTGGGCACATCACTAATACATCTTTAGGAGTTAAGGTTTTATCATCATTAAACTGATGCAGTAACCAGTCGTGCAAGCCTTGTACTTCACGTAATGCGCTGTGTGCGCTAGAAAAAACAATCGAGTTGTCTTGTTGGTTTTTGGCGGTGCTTCTTTGATCAGTTAACGTTAAAATGTCTTGTTGAACTTGCTGCAAAACCGAAATATTTTCTGCTCCATCACTATGTTCAACCGCATCAAAAACTTCAATATTTACCGTTGAATAATCGTTAAGCAAGGCCATAAACTCGCGGCCCTGCTGACCTAAATTAGCTAACAAAGGGTTACCAACATTTACGGTAATATCATCGTGCCCGACGACCCATTTTGAGAGTAGATTAATCGCTTGTTTTTCTGATTGTATATCGCCCCAATAATCAAAACAGGGATTAAGATGGAAAAAATGTACATCAAGATGTTCACTTATCGCTTCAATAAACGATAACCACATTGGCGCCATCGCATTGATACCAAAAAAAGATAAGCGCGGTGGCAATAAGTGCTTTTTGCTAACAATATTTTCAATGGCTTTATTGACTAACTCAAGCGGGTTATAACTTTGCTCTTGCGTTAACAATTGCCATAATTTTGCTTGCCATTTTTCAACGGCTAACGCTTGTTCTTTATTAACAAAACTTTGGCTGCTCTTACCTTGATGCCAATCATTAATCCACTGCGGCCTAAATATCAAATATTGCTCATATAAATCAGCTAATTGACAAGCAAGTTGATAGCGTTTCAAGGTTTGCTGTTCGGTAAATACTCTTGGGTTGTCTTGCTTTATTTTTTCAGATTCGCCAACAGATCTATTGGCTAAGTCATCTTCATCAGTAGCGGCCCCTAACCAGTATTGGCTTGCACTGGAAAAATCAGGGTCTTGTATAACAACTGCACTAGCGAGTAACTGATCTATTCGCCATGAAAGTACTTCACGAGAGAATGGCGATTGATCGGGAACATCTTCATCACTTGCCATGCTTCTGACCAGTTTCCATAAAAACTGTGACGGCAAGGCATAACTGATATTCATGCTGATGCCGCGTTGTTGGGCTAACGACATATTAAGCCAATGCTGCATACCGGCATTTTGCACAACAATCATTTCTTGGCTGAAAATAGGAAGTGGTGAAACCTGTTGGATTTTATCGAGAAGTGCTAATAAATTTTCCATTTTATTAGCAGGATAAAGATAGAACAATATGAAGGCCTTAGGTGCAATATTTTCTGCCTAAATTTAAGCATAACAATACCAATAAAGCTATAAAAATCAGCTAAGTTATTGTGGTGAAACAGCTAGTTTTATTGAATAAAGTCTAGATGTCTTTGAAAATATTCACCTAAAAAAGGCACCGAATATTTTTCACCTAATATTGCATAATAGATAGCCATCAACCAGATAATAAATACAAAAACACTCGCTGCCCAGCCAATAAGAGGAATAAAGGACAAAAGCGTAAAAGTTAATACTAGGCCTAAAGATTGTTTTAAATGAAAAGTAGAAAAACTTGACCGATTACCACTATATAGCAGTATCGCAATACACCAACCAATAACGGTAAAGTAACTGATCACCGCGGCAAACTTTGCCATGTCAAAATTCGATTTACTCGGTATATGAAAATGTCCCATAGCCAAATACTCAAATGAAGTCATAAATTAAGGTTAGTTGAAAAATTTTCTTTCGACAAACATATAAACGAGTAACTTTTATTAGTTTGTCTTAAATAAACACTTTTCATAAAAATAATTCATGCTTTTCTCATCATTATTGACCCTAATCAACAAAGACTTACCCCAAGTTGTGACATGCTAATTCATTGTACCGCCTTAGAGAGACACTTTGCTGACAAAGTTAAGTATCTTTAATGACTACCACTTACACAAACAGGATATTGGAAATCGCTAATGGACATAGATTTTGATGAAATCACCTATTTAAAAAATCCAGGTTCTCTTTTACTAAAAGCCGATTATATACAGTTTTTAATGACATTGACCGGGCCTACAGTGATTGATATTACCGGCAGTGATCAAGATAAATGTCGGGTATTTACCACACTATTACATGGCAATGAACCTTCAGGGTTAATTGCCATGCATCGTTGGTTAACGGCTAATGAGCAACTACCTTTGCCAACAACCAATGTCCGCTTTATTATTTGCTCGGTTGAGGCCGCTAATATTTCGCCGTTATTTAGTCGTCGTTATCTTGATGGCGGTAAAGATATTAATCGCTGTTTTTCTGGTGATAAAATTCCAGATTGTGGCTTTTGTCAACGAGCTTTACTGATAGAGAAAGCCATAAAAGAGGTTAATCCAGAACTTCTTGTTGACTTGCATAATTGTGCAGGGTCTGGACCTGCGTTTGCTATAGCACCGATGATAACGCCTGAGGTGTTATCAATAACGTCTTATTTTTGCCAGACCCTTATATTATCAGGCTTACAATTGGGAACATTAATGGAACGAAAGTTTGATTGCCCAATGATCACGGTAAAATGTGGCGGTAGCAAGGACGAACAGTCTCATCATGTTGCTTACCAAGGTTTAAAGCAGCTGACCTTAAATAAACAAGCTAAAACCTTCCAACAAAATAGAGCGGTTGATATTATTTATCGACCATTACGTTTAGAGTTAAAACCACACACCCCTTTAACTTATGGTGATCACGATGAAGGCTTTAGTGGTGTTTGTATAAAATCAAATATTGAACAACTTAACTATGGTATTTCTCGAAAAGATCAAATGTTAGGCTGGGTTGATGACAAAGGACTTGATAATTTTGTTCTCATTGACGAGCATGGAAATAATGTGATTGATGATCATTTTAGCTGTCGTAAAAACATTTTAACCTGTGCCGTTGATTTACGCATTTTTATGGCAACTGAAAATAAAAACATCGCTTTAAATGATTGCTTATTTTACGTGATAAAAGTTTAGTCAACGGCCCAAAGAGTAAAAGATAACGTTTATTATGAGCTGGATAATAATAACAGTGCCCTAGTAAATAGGGCTAAAAATGATGATGCTCTTTTTAACAAGGATTAACTTAGTGCTAACCAAACCCCTACCCCGGCCATAAGTGTTCCTGCTATTCGATTCATAAGTTTGACGTTATCTCCCTTCGAGAGGAAAATTCTCAGCGTTTTACCACCACTTGCATATAACATCATACAAGTAAACTCTGAAACCATAATCACAGCAACTAAAACCATTAACTGAGGAGTTATTGCCAATTGAGTATTAATAAACGGTGGTAGGAGTGAAACCATAAATGCCCACCCTTTAGGATTTGAAATAGCGGTAAACAAGCCTTGATTAAATAAGGTAAGTCGCCCTATATTCGCAGGCTCTTGGGCACTGCTTAGCGACATTCGCCCCTTTGACAACCACATTTGTACACCAACATAAACCAAATAGGCTCCGCCGATATATTTTACTACAGCAAAGACATCGGGATATTTAAGCATGACTGAAGCAACACCAACAACCGCTGCAATAGCCACTGCAGCAACGCCAATGAGTTCTCCTAGCATCATCCACAAGGTTCTTTTTACACCAATACTCATGCCGAGTGTTAGGGCTAATGTCATACACATTCCAGGGGTAATACTAACAAAGAAGAATGTTGGTATGAATATAACTAAAGTGGTGTAATCAATCATCAGGGTAACTATCTAAGTAAAATTTGGCGTAGCTTATCAGAAGATATAATTGAACTAAAAGCGACTCGACTGAAAATCGATAAAAAAACTTGTTTGTTCTTTATCATTATTCGCTGATTTTTTTTCTACTGTTAACCATAACCGCCAAACCATATTATCTTCAGAGCAGCTACCTAACATTGTTTCTGCAACAAAATAATTTTTCTCTGTGGTGATGTCCTCAGTAAAAGATAAGGGAATTTTACCCATAAACATTGTTTTTCCTTCCATGTAGCCAACGACACTATACGAATCTTCAGCGGAAAAGTTATCCTTAAGCAGATGATCTTTTTTAAGTTCAACCCGTATATCAAAAGGGTGTTCTGTTAGCACTTTTCCAACATTAAACTTAACTAACATCCTGCCAAAAATGGTTTTAACTTCACAGATGCTTTGCGAAGTTAAACACTGAAATGGCAAACTCACTTGTTGAGATTTTTCTTGGACGTCACAGCTGACAATGCTGACTAAAAAAAAAGCAATAAATAGCCTTTTGTAATTAAAATTATTAATAGGACAGTCTCTCTTTGGTGCTTTATGTACATTAATCGTACTAAGCTTTTAAATATTATTGATCTACAACAAAATTACTGCATATTCTAATGACTTTTCGATGCAAAATTATTACTATATACGGGAGATTTTTTATCGCTAAATGAAATTTATATTTTCAATTGTAACTTATCATTGGCGCTTAGTTTTTTTAATCATAAAAAATCGTTTTACGTTAACAATTATAACTGCGGAAACCATAACATGTCTCAAAGTAATGCGTCATCAGTAGACTACAATTTTGATGTTGTACGTCAATTTACTGTTATGACAGTAATATGGGGAATTGTCGGTACCCTCGTTGGTGTTCTAATTGCAGCTCAATTAATTTGGCCTGCGTTGAATTTCGAAACACCTTGGTTGACCTACTCCCGTCTTCGTCCACTTCACACTAATGCAGTTATTTTTGCATTTGGTACAAGTGCCTTATTTGCTACCTCTTATTATGTGGTTCAAAGAACCTGTAAAACAACATTATTTGGCGGCAAACTTGCTTCATTTACCTTTTGGGGCTGGCAAGCAGTTATTGTGCTCGCTGTTATCACGCTTCCTATGGGCTACACATCAAGTAAAGAATATGCTGAATTAGAATGGCCCGTTGACATTTTAATTGCCATTGTATGGATAAGTTACGCCATCGTTTTCTTTGGGACACTCGTTAAACGTAAAACCTCGCATATTTATGTTGCTAACTGGTTCTTTGGTGGCTTTATACTAACTGTTGCGGTATTACACATTGGTAATTCAATGGTAATTCCTGTTTCTATGATGAAGTCTTACTCTATCTACTCAGGTGCTATCGATGCAATGATGCAGTGGTGGTATGGACATAATGCCGTTGGCTTCCTATTAACCGCTGGTTTCCTAGGTATGATGTATTACTTCGTACCCAAACAAGCTGAACGTCCAGTTTATTCTTATCGTTTATCTATTGTGCATTTTTGGGCATTAGTTTCTTTATACATTTGGGCTGGCCCACATCACTTGCATTACACTGCACTGCCAGATTGGGCTCAGTCTGTTGGTATGGTAATGTCTATCGTGTTATTCCTGCCTTCTTGGGGTGGTATGATTAACGGTATTATGACGCTTTCTGGCGCATGGCATAAACTTCGCCATGACCCGATTCTTCGCTTCTTAATTGTTTCATTGTCTTTCTACGGTATGTCTACCTTTGAAGGTCCTATGATGGCAATTAAATCTGTAAATGCACTTTCTCATTACACTGACTGGACCATTGGTCATGTGCATTCTGGTGCTTTAGGCTGGGTTGCTATGGTGTCAATTGGTGCTATGTACCATTTAATTCCAGTGCTATTTAATCAAGGTCGCATGTACAGTATTAAGTTGATCAATGTGCATTTCTGGTTACACACAACAGGTATTGTTTTATATATAGTTGCTATGTGGATTTCAGGTGTCATGCAAGGGTTAATGTGGAGAGCGGTTAACACCGATGGTACGCTAACTTACAGCTTTGTTGAAAGTTTAACGGCATCATACCCATTCTACTTTATCCGTTTCGTTGGTGGTGTATTAGTTGTTGCTGGTTTCTTATTGATGGCTTACAACATGTTCAAAACTATCTATGCTGAAGACGAAAGTCTTAAGCCCGTTGCCATAGATTAGGAGGCTGACGATGAAAAATAAACATGAAAAATTTGAAACAAATGTTGGTTTGTTTGCTATTTTCACTATTCTCGCGATAAGTATTGGCGGCCTAGTTGAAATAACACCGTTGTTTTTTCAAAAAGCAACGACAACACCTGTTGACAATCTCAGACCTTACACCGCTTTAGAAATGGAAGGTCGTGATATTTATATCCGTGAAGGTTGTAATGTATGTCATAGCCAAATGATACGTCCTTTTCGCGCTGAAACTGAGCGATACGGGCACTATTCAGTTGCTGGTGAAGGCGTATGGGAACATCCATTCTTGTGGGGTTCTAAACGTACCGGTCCTGACTTAGCTCGTGTTGGTGGTCGTTATAGTGACGATTGGCATCGTGCGCATTTACTTGACCCTCGTTCAGTGGTTCCAGAGTCGAATATGCCTTCGTTTAGCTGGTTAGCTGAAAACAAGTTAGATGGCGAATTAACCGAGAAGAAATTAGCTACTTTTAATTTCTTAACGCGCAATCGCAGCCATAAAGATGAACAAGGTAATCGTATCCCGTTATATTCAGCTGCAGATTTAGCCGGTGCTAAAGACGCGGTTAAAGATAAAACGGAAATGGAAGCTCTTATTGCTTATTTGCAATCTCTCGGTCATGCGTTGAAATAATGATGATGGATTATGGCACCCTCAGAGGGTTAATAGCTTTATTAATATTGGCACTATTTATTATTATTGTGGTTTGGTCTTATTCTAAAAAGCGTAAAAGCGCTTTTGATGAAGCTGCAAACTCTATCTTCGAAGAAGATAAAGAAAAGACTGAGCTTAATGACGTGAATGGCAAACAGGAGACTAATAAAAATGTCTAGCTTCTGGAATATATGGGTTTGGGTTTTAACCCTAGGAACTTTAGTCGGTTGTTTTTTACTACTTCGCTATTGTTTAAAGAACTTTGCAGGTGTTCCTGAAGGTGAGTCAATGGGACACACCTTCGATGGCATCGAAGAATTGAATAATCCACTGCCGCAATGGTGGAGTACATTCTTCTTATTAACTATCATTTGGGCTTTTGGTTATTTAGCACTCTATGGTTTAGGTAATTGGACTGGATTTATTGGTTGGAAAAGCTCTAACCAAGGAATTTTGAATCTTGCTGAATCTAAAGCGCAGATAATCGCCGCAAAAGAAAATGGTTATTTAGTACAGTATGACCGTGAAATTGAAGCCGCCGATTTAAAATATGGTCCAATTTTTGATGCCTATGCTGCACGCACCATTGAAGACTTAGCCACTGATGAAGAAGCGTTAAAAGTAGGTCAACGCCTATATTTACAAAATTGTTCTCAGTGTCATGGTTCAAATGCAAGTGGTACTACCGGTTTCCCTAACCTAACCGATAAAGACTGGTTATACGGCGGAGACCCACAATCGATTAAGCATACACTTCTATATGGTCGTAATGCTAACGGTATGATCGCTTGGGGCTCAGCATTAGGTGATCAAGGCGTTAAAGATGTTGCCGCCTATGTACTGAGTTTAAGTGGTCGTGAAGTTGACGTTGCCAGTGCTGCTGCCGGTAAAGAAAAGTTCGCTCTGTGCGCAAGTTGCCATGGTGCTGACGGTAAAGGTAGTTTAGCTATGGGTATTCCTTTAGGAGCGCCGAACTTAACTGACAACATCTGGTTGTATGGCGGCTCTCCACGTGCCGTTGAGTCATCTATTAAAAATGGTCGAGCTGGTGTAATGCCCGCATGGAAAGATATTTTAGGTGAACAAAAAATACATCTTGTTAGTGCATATGTGTATAGTTTATCGCAAAAATAACTGCGTTTAATTAGTCTCAATATATCAGCCTTGCGGTATTATTACCGCAAGGTTTTTTTATATCTTCCAAGCCAAGAATAGTGAGTAAATTGTTGGTTTTTTAATAGTTCCCAATAGAAAAAAGTCGTATAATACGCGCACTTTCACCGACTGAATTTTTAATATGAAAACATCTTGGTATAAAGAGCCTTGGGCTTGGTTCGTTTTTATTCTCCCCGCTACCGCTGTTGTTGCTGGTATTTCGACTTACTTTATTGCTAACCATAATCCCGATCCATTAGTCGTTGGTGATTACTATAAAAAAGGTAAAGCAATTAACCTAGAAGTCTCTAAAGTAAAGCTTGCCCAAAAATTAGGGATGCGCTTTGCATTAAAACTGCAAGATAACGAATTAATTATCAAACCTACCGGTATTGATAAAGTATTCCCGGTGTTAAATCTTAATTTTTATCACCCGACTCTTGCTGATAGAGATTTCTATTTAGCACTCACGCCTGACGGTAATGGCTATTTTAGGCATGTCTTTGATGAACCAGTAAAGGGAAAATGGCGCTTAACCATAACGCCTTTTGAGAATCACTGGAAAATTCAAAATACTATTTTCTTACCTCAAAGTGAATTTATCGATATTATTCCTAATGTTAGAGAAGCTAACTAAGCGCCAATAGTCTCTATTAGCTTAGGTGTTGATTAACCTCACCTAAGCAACACCTCTATAAAAACCAATTATTTGCTTGGCCTCAACATATGAAAACACTTTGTTATCACTGCAGTGAAATTGTTCCTAATGGGTTAGATTTATCAATAAAAATTGAGAATACCATGCAGCCGATGTGCTGTATTGGATGTCAAAGTGTTGCTCAAGCGATTATTGATAACGGTTTAGGTGAATATTATCGTTTTAGAACAGCTCCCGCACTAAAAGGTGAGCCTCTGGTTCCTGAGCAGTTACAACGTAATAAGTTACTTGATGATGACAGCCTACAAAGTGAATTTACTTATAAAAATGATGAATATAACGAAGCAATTTTAACGATTGACGGTATAAGCTGCGCGGCATGTGCGTGGCTTATCGAAATGCAACTTATCAAGATAAACGGCTTAATTAAAATTAATGTAAATGCCACGACACAACGTGCAACTGTTCGATGGAATAATAGTGAAGTACAACTTAGTGAGCTGATTAATCATATCAGCAATATTGGTTACCAAGCCCTCCCTTTTAAAGCGAGTACCGCCGAAAAACTTAACAAAACCCAAAGTAATAATTATATTAAACGCCTAGGTATCTCTGGTATTTTAATGATGCAAGTCATGATGATCGCTTTTGGCTTATACTTTGGCGCCTTTTCTGGCATGGATGAGTACAACTTAATCTATTTACGCTATGCGAGCTTATTTTTGACCTTACCTATTGTCACCTATGGCGCATTACCCTTCTACAAGGGAGCTATTAATGCTTTAAAAGTGAAGCGTTTATCTATGGATGTTCCTGTTGCTATAGCGATTTCACTGGCATTTTCGGCCAGTGCTTGGGCAACAATCACTCAGCAAGGTGAAGTCTATTTTGAATCAGTATCGATGTTCACTTTTTTACTACTTATTGGTAAATTTTTAGAATTTAGAGCAAGAAGTCGCGCCGCGGAAGTCTCGGCTAACTTGCTTAAGTTAATGCCGATGATAGCGACAAAACTCATTGATGATAAAGGAACAGAAAAAGAAGTCATACTACCAGCAAAAAAACTTCGTCCTCTCGATATTGTACTCATAAAACCAGGCGAAGTGGTTCCCGCTGATGGCACAATAATTACAGGCAGCAGCCAACTGAACGAAGCGATGTTGTCGGGTGAGCAGTTACCCTTAAATAAATCAATAGGCGATACTGTCTTTGCAGGCACTATAAATGGTGACGGTAATATCAACGTTGAAGTTAAACAAGCCAGTGAACATTCTTTTTTAAGCCAACTGATCAGATTAAGTGAATCATCTCAGGCGCATAAACCCAAATTAGCAAAATTATCAGATAAAATCGCTCAATACTTTGTTGCGGTTATTTTACTAACCGCTATAGGCACTGCATTTTATTGGCAACAGCATTTACCTGAAGAAGCTTTTTGGATCACCTTATCGGTACTCGTTGCTACCTGCCCTTGCGCATTGTCACTGGCAACCCCCACAGCGTTAACCTGTGCGACCACACGCTTAAACCGTGAAGGTATCATGATCAAATCTGCACATGTTATGGAAACATTACCAAAATTAACCACTATTGCTTTTGATAAAACAGGTACCTTAACTTCTGGTGATTTTTCTATTAATGAAATAAAGCGCTTTAATAATGAAAAGCTTAACTATAGCAAGCAGCAGGTTTTAGCTATAGCAGCAGCGCTCGAGTCTTATTCTGAGCACCCTTTAGCCAAACCGTTTAAAGCATTTCGTGATTACTCCTACCATACTCAAGCCGTTGAAATTAAATCTGGTGCTGGTATTCAAGGGAAAGTGAACGGTCAATACTTTCAAATCGGTAAACCTAATTGGTTGCTTAGCGAATCAAGTATGTTGGCAGAATTTGCGACGGCTTCTTGCCTATTAGTAGCAGACAACCAATTAGTCGCTGCTTTTTACTTAAGTGATGAAATTCGCAATGATGCCCAAACGCTGTTAGATGACTTAAAGAAAAGTAATATTTATACCATCATGCTATCGGGTGATAACCCTGCTGGCTGTGAAAAAGTTCAGGCATTGCTACATTTAGACGAGATACATAGTACTTTGACTGCGGCTAATAAGATGGCGATAATAAAAAATCAGCCTAAAAACTCAACCGTTGCTATGGTCGGCGATGGTGTCAATGATACGCCAGTATTCGGCGCAGCCCATGTCTCGATTGCTATGGGGAGTGGCACCGATATAGCTAAAAGTGGTGCCGATGTTATCTTACTCAATAATCGTTTAAAGTCGATAACAACATTAAGACAGGTCGCCAATAAAACTCGTCGCATTATTTGGCAAAATTATTTTTGGGCATTCGGTTATAATGCTATCGTATTGCCCCTTGCCGTCTCAGGCTACATTACTCCCTATATGGCGGTTATAGGTATGTCTGCAAGTTCGATATTGGTTATCACTAACTCGTTACGTTTATTAAAAAAGTAAACGCAAACTTATAATAGAGCATAAAGACCATGAGCATTATTTATATTTTGATCCCCATAGCGATAATCCTAACCTCTATCGCCATTTATTTATTTTTTTGGGCAGTAAAAACTGAACAATTTGATGATTTAGAGAAACAAGGTATGAGTATCTTGTTTGATGAAGATGAAAACACTACCACCAAAAAGTCCACTGAAACCCATAGCGAAAATACAGCTAAAAATGATACGGGTAGTAAATAACAGCCATGTTGAGTATAGATTATTTATCGGCATTCATCATCGGCTTGTTAGGTTCGGGACATTGTATCGGTATGTGCGGTGGTATAACAACGATGTTAACATCTGCTATATCACCGCAACAAAAAGGCAGCGATAAATTTAAGCTGGTCGGTGCATATAATGTTGGCCGAATTTTTTCTTATAGCTTAATTGGGGCAATCGTTGGATTTAGTAGTTCTATTGCAATAAAGAATATTGGCGTTCCATTAGGTTTTTTACGGTTATTTGCAGCGGTATTTTTAATTTTATTAGGCTTGTATTTAGGCCAATGGTTAATGTGGCTATCAAAAGTTGAAAAAATGGGTAAGTTCCTTTGGCGCTATCTATCCCCGTTAAGTAAAAGGTTTATTCCCATTAATAATGCTAAACAAGCGCTAGCATTAGGAGCAGTCTGGGGATGGTTACCTTGTGGTTTAGTCTACTCAACATTAACTTGGTCCTTAGCCAGTGGAAGTGCTCTCAGTGGCGCCCTAATTATGACCAGTTTTGGTTTAGGTACTTTACCAGCCTTGTTAAGTCTTTCACTTGGCTCTTTTGGTATAAAGTCGTTGGTAACAAACACGAAATTCAAGAAAATAATGGCGCTAATGATAATTTCATACGGAATATACAGTTTAATGTTTGCATATAAGCAATTGTTTTAATATGATCGATAAATTAGGGATAACTCATTTAGGTTAATATGTATAAAAAGCCATGTTCTACATCTCAACATATTCATTGTCAAAACTGTAGTATCAGCGAGCTGTGTTTACCTTTCTCTTTAAATGATAAAGAACTCGATACACTAGACAGCATTATTGACCGTAAACGCCCTATTCATAAAGGCGAACAAATTTTCCAAGATGGCGACAAAATGCAAGCTTTATACGCTATTCGCTCTGGAACATTCAAAACATTTACGGTTAATGAACAAGGTGAAGAACAAATTACCGGTTTTCATTTAGCGGGTGATTTATTAGGTTTTGATGCTATTGCTGAGTCAGAGCATCCTAGTTTTGCAAAAGCCTTAGAAACATCTATGGTCTGTGAGATACCTTACAATACTTTAGATTCATTATCGAATACGATGCCTAAGTTGAAAAAACAAATTCTTCGCATGATGAGTTCCGAAATCCGCTCAGATCAAGAAATGTTAACGCTACTTAACCGCAAAAATGCTGAACAACGCTTAGCAACTTTTATTTCAACCTTAGCCAGTCGCTATCATGCACGGGGTATGTCACTAACAGATTTTCGCCTAACGATGACGCGAAGTGACATAGGTAATTATATTGGTTTAACGGTTGAAACCATCAGTAGATTATTAAATCGTTTTCAAAAAAATGAATTAATCACAGTTGATGGAAAACTCATCACAATACTTAATATGGATAAACTTAACGAGTGTGCTTCACTGTAGTTTATCGCTTTTTTAAATAATTATAGATAAATGCTTAACATTAAAGATGTTAAGCATTTTTTTTATTGAAATATTATGATTTAAAGCAAATAATATCTATTAATTATGGTCTATTATTAATATTATTTAATAACTAGGGAGTAAATATTATGGATAAGTATAAAAAAATATTAGCCGTTATTGATCCAACCACTGAAAATCAAAAAGCGTTGAAACGTGCGATTGAATTAGCACGACATAGTGGCGGACAGATCACTGCATTTTTAACCATTTATGATTTATCTTATGAAATGACCACCATGCTTTCTGGCGACGAGCGAGAAGCAATGCGTCAATCGGTTATTAATGATCGTAAACTATGGTTAGACGAAAAGATTTCAGAAACTGATCACCAAGACATAACCATAGATACCTGTATTATTTGGCATAATCGCCCATTTGAAAAGATCATAAAAAAAGTACTGGCTGAAAACTTCGATATTGTCATCAAAGGCACCCATCAACATGACAAGCTAAAGTCGGTTATTTTTACGCCAACAGATTGGCATATATTAAGGAAATGTCCCTGCCCAGTATTACTGGTTAAAGACCATAGCTGGCCAAGCAATGGTAATTTACTTACCGCACTCAATATCGGTAGCGATGATGATGAGCACAAAGCGCTTAATAATAAGTTAACCCAAGAATCAATAGTGTTTTCTTCACTGATTAAAGCCAATGTTCATTTGGTGAATTCTTATCCAGGTACGCCAGTAAATATTGCCATTGAAATTCCAGAGTTTAACGCCTCTGAATATAACGACACTATGTTTAATCATCACAAAAGTGCGATGAAAGACCATGCTAATAGCTTTAATATTCCGCTTAAAAATACCCATGTTAAAGAAGGTTTACCTGAAGATGTTATTCAAAGTATTTCTAAGCACGTTGATGCTGAATTAGTTGTGTTAGGTACTATTGGTCGAACGGGGATTTCAGCGGCACTTATTGGTAATACTGCAGAGCATGTCATTGACCGCCTTAACTGTGATGTCTTAGCGATAAAACCTGATGGTTACCTCTCGCCATTAGCTTAATATTGAAATATGTAAATATCCATTAAAAAGCCGAGGATTTCCTTGGCTTTTTGCTATACTACGCGCGGTAAAATTCATACTTTTTATTTCAAATATCTCTAGGAAACACTATGAGCGCTCAATCAGCGACACCAATAACATCTTTAACACCCAGCCAAAAAATACAGCTGAGTAAACTTGAGAAGCGCTTAAGACGACATGTTGGCCAAGCTATCGCGCAATATAATATGATAGAAGATGGCGATAAAATAATGGTGTGCTTATCGGGTGGCAAAGACAGTTACGCCCTACTGGCTATTTTAATGTTGTTAAAAGAATCAGCGCCCATTCATTTTGATATCGTTGCCGTTAATCTTGATCAAAAACAACCCGGTTTTCCTGAGCATATCCTTCCCGAATACTTAGAAGCTTTAGGTGTTGAATATAAAATTGCGCAAGAAGATACCTACTCTATTGTTAAAGATAAAATACCTGAGGGGAAGACCACCTGCAGTTTATGCTCTCGTTTACGCAGAGCTATTTTATACAAGGTCGCGGCAGAAATAGGCGCAACTAAAATTGCACTAGGCCATCATCGTGATGACATGGTTGAAACACTGATGCTAAATATGTTTTATGGCGGTAAATTAAAATCAATGCCAGCAAAATTGGTCTCTGATAATGGTGAGCATGTCGTCATTAGACCGTTAGCTTTTTGTAAAGAAGCAGAACTCATCCAATATGCACAACTAAAAGCGTTCCCAATTATTCCTTGTAATTTATGTGGCTCTCAACCTAATTTACAACGTCAAAACATTAAGAAAATGTTACAGGACTGGAATGTTAATCATCCAGGACGAATTGAATCTATGTTTACTGCCATTCGCAATGTGGTTCCATCACATTTGTGTGACAGTGAACTTTTTGATTTTAAAGGGATTAACGCTGATTCAGGCATTATCAATGGTGGCGATATCGCTTTTGATGATGAACCTATTATTGCCGCTCAATTAACAAACAACGTCAATATTGAAGACAATTCAAAAGCCAAACTTTCATTAAGTAACAGTTTGAATATTATAGAAATAAAGTAGAATCTACCTTAATTAATACCAAGTATCTAAGCGCGATAACAACACCAGTTAAAAGAATGAATGTTATCGCTCGCCATCATTATCTGACGCGTAATACAATAAGCCGAGCCTAAATAACCTTAGGTTTTGGCTTCGACAATATTTTATCAAAATACACTTTATTATGGCGGATCATTTCTGTTATTTCTAAGACATAATCAGTGCCTCTAATAGAATAACGCAGTAATCCTGTTGCTAAGATTTGTGGCGATAGTGGTTGTTCTTGAGCGCGTAACTGCCCTCTAATTGAACGAAAAACACCATAAGCATGATTTGTATTAATATTGTGTAAATAACGCTGTACCGCATGCTCTAAACTATTAAATGCCGCTACTTCATGTTTAGCACCGTCATCTCTTCCTCTTGGCACCATGCCACAACCCTTTTTATAGCACCACATACCAAAAAAGTTTAAACCAACTCGAGCAAAACGAGAAGTGCCCCAAGCTGATTCATTGGCTGCCTGCACTAATACTAGTTCAACAGGCACAATATCAATACGCAACAATAATTCATTAAGTTGCTGTAGCGGCGAGTGTTTTTGATTAACTTTATATTTCTTAATTAATCGCTCAAGCAAAGCTTGTTGATCTGCTAAAAGATTTTCCTCGAGGAAAAGTGTTTCTATCATCAAGGAGACTTCTGCCCTTAACATAAGAATATTGCTATTCTCTTGCGCTATTGCTGGATAAATATAACGGAAAAACTGACGTTTTTTCGTTTTAACATCGCTTATAGAAGCAAAGTTTGGGATCTTAACGTTATGAAGCGGTTGCTCAACCACTTTTACTTTCGCCTTGACCACAGGAACGATAACAACGTTTGTTACTTCCGGCGTGGGAAGTTCAAAAGTTGGCGCTAAAAAAGTGAAGGGCGCAATAAGCGCAAGAAAAAATACACTTATTAACACAGTTCTCATCAAATATTGAATGATCATAGTAGCCTTTTTGTTAACAATAAGGTTTTGCACAGAGCTTTACGCTGAAAATGTATCACTCGTTTGCTGAGCGGGTACATCCGTCGCTTGTAACTGCATGCCAAAAATTTCTCGATATAAAATGCCTTTAACATTATAAAATAGCGGCGCTATAAATGTTAATGCGACTAAGAAAAGCATAACACCAATCACTGAAAATTGTGTTTTAGCAAGAATGGCTAAGGGGATTAAAGATAAAAATAAAGTTAAAAAGAGTAAGCTATAAATAGCGAGTAACTTAAACCACTGAAAACGTGTAACTTGTAAACTCAAGGTGATAGCTTTTATCGGTGATAATTTTTTATCTACTACAAGCGGCAGTACTAATGACAAGGCGACCGCTAAATAAATACCTGGAAAAACAAATAAACTCATACCTAAAGTTATTAATACTGACGTTAACAGCGCACAAACAGCAACCCAACTGCCTCGTTTTAAGAAAGCAAAAATTAATTTACTATTGGTTTTTAAACCAACGGCATGAAAAACGCCCATCATCTCGACACCAACTAAAAAAGGATAGATAACCATAGTGACAACAATATTTAATAATGTTGTTGATTGTGGGTCTTTAATCACTTGTTCAATACCACCCATGGTATTACTGATCAAAAATGAAACAACAATCCCCAAAATAAGCGTAAAAAGTAATCCTAAATTAATAGCGATTCGCGAGCGAAGTGTTAATTGCCACGCCTCTTTTAATACCGAAGAAACGTCAATAGTATATTCACCCTGCAAAGACTTTTCTATGCTACCACCAATTTGTACTACTTTTTTTTCATCCACGAAAATGACTACCTTTGTGTAAATTTTTCAACATTATAGCAAGTTGATTTGATATTGGAAAATAGCATAAATTTTCACCTGAATTATCGGTGTAATTTAGCAATACGTTTTAATATATTTTGAAAGTAATGAGCACCTTTCTCTTGGGCTAAGGCAATATTATTATCAGGTATTTTCTGTGGATTTTTATACACAGATAATACCTTTTCCATACTCGCTTCTCGAATTAAATGAAGCGTGGGTAATGGCGAACGGTTAGTATAATTAGAGGCTGCGTTAAATGGCTCACCTTCAAAATAATAATCAGGATGAAAACTGGCGAGCTGAAAGACACCTTCATAACCTAAGGTGAACAACAATTCATTAGCCTCATCGAGTAAATCAAGGTAGCTTTCAAAACCTTTAAAGCCTTCATTAAAAATCAATAAAGTCGTTTCTATGCTGGGGTCAGCGACGAGT
This sequence comes from Colwellia sp. BRX8-5, assembly GCF_014077325.1. NCBI lineage: Bacteria > Pseudomonadati > Pseudomonadota > Gammaproteobacteria > Alteromonadales > Colwelliaceae > Colwellia > Colwellia sp. BRX8-5. Next base: position 181,666 of record NZ_JACGVR010000005.1, on the reverse strand, counting down.
CTTTCAAATTCTATGGCTAATTCTGCTAAAGCCGATTCAACCTTTTTTGCTGGGCAAAGTTGATAATGTATCGTGTTATTAACAAACTCTTTTTTTGCAAAAGGGCAAAAATTCAAACCAATAATTATTTCTTCTAGCCACTGCTTAGTTTGTGAAATTTCAACGGCATACATTTGTTTATCAGGCATTTTGTTGCAGTTGCCACATCGTTGCGTAATGACCCTTTTTAGTGAGTAGCGTTTGATGATCGCCCTGCTCGATTATTTCCCCTTTGTGCAGGACAATAATATTATCGGCATCAATAATAGTTGATAATCGATGAGCTATCACTAAGCTAGTGTGATCTTTAGCCACCTCTTTGATTGCTTTTAAAATAGCTTGCTCTGAGTGACTATCAAGTGACGACGTTGCTTCATCAAAGACCAAAATAGCAGGATTTTTCAAAATGGTTCGGGCGATGGCAACCCGTTGCTTTTCGCCACCAGAAAGCTTTAAACCACGCTCGCCAACGACGGTATCAAAACCTTTTGGTAACGAGGTAATAAAGTGACTTAAATGCGATAATCTTGCAGCTTCTTCAACTTGTGCATTACTCGCGTTTACATTGCCATATTTAACATTTTCAAATAAACTTTCATTAAATAACACCGTATCTTGTGGCACGATGCCAATATTCTTTCTCAAGGAATGTTGCGTAATATCAGTAACTGCTTCGCCGTCAATTTTAATACAGCCTTGTTGGCAGTCATAAAAACGAAAAAGTAGTTTCACTAAGGTCGATTTTCCTGAGCCACTCTCGCCAACAACAGCGACTTTTTGACCCGCTTTAACCTCGAATGAAACATTTTTTAAAATGGGTCTTTGCTCATCATAAAAGAAGCTAACGTTATCAAATTTAATAGCACCATGGCTTATCGCTAATTCTTTGGCATCTTGTGCATCTACAACCTTAGGTACTTTTTGCAACAAGGTAAACATTTGCTCAATATTTGCTAAAGAACCTTTTATTTCTCGATAAACAAATCCTAAAAAGTTTAAAGGGATAAACAGTTGCATCATAAAAGCATTAACCAGGACAAAGTCTCCTAAGGTCATTTGTTGATGAGTCACTTGATAAGCCGCTAACGCTAACATTGCCGTCATCGCTAACGACACGATAATGGCCTGACCACCATTTAAAGCAAACAGTGACAAACGGTTTTGCATTTTTGCTTTTTCCCAATCAGCTAATTGACTGTCGTAAGCTGTTGATTCATATGATTCATTAGTAAAATATTTAACCGTTTCATAATTTAACAGACTGTCTATTGCGCGAGTATTACTTGATGAGTCAGCTTTATTTGCGGCTCTAATGTAACGCGTGCGCCATTCTGTTGCGTAAATCGAGTAAGCGATATAGCTGGCAATAGAGACGCCGGTGATCAGCGCAAACCAAATGCCATAATTCACCCATAATATGGTAATAACCATAATTATTTCGAGTAAGGTTGGCACAATATTAAAAACCATAAACCGCATTAAGAAGTTAACCCCAGACGTACCACGGTCAATGTCACGCGAGAGTCCACCTGTCTGGCGGTCCAAATGAAAGTCTAAGTCAAGTTGATGCAGGTGCTCGAAAACTTTCAAACCAATGCGGCGGATCGCTCGTTCGGTAACACGGCCAAATAAGGTGTCGCGTATTTCTGCCAGTAGCACAATAGTTAAACGCACTAAACCATAAGCGGCAACTAAAGCAAAAGGCACAATGAAAATATTGTTTTCTTGTTGAGCATCAAGTCCGTCAACGATATCTTTTAAGATAAAAGGCAGATAAACACTGGCGAGTTTAGTTAACACCAAACAAAACAACGCAAAACCTATTCGCACTTTAAATTCGAGTAAGTAGGGAATAAGTGACTTTAGCACTCGCCAATTAATGGTGGCATTTTCAGGTGACGAGTAGGAAGATCTGCGCATTAAGGGATATTACTCTGGTAGGAATTAGGCAAACTTTAACGGCTTTAATCACTTAAAGCAATCAAGAAAATCAACCCATAGTGAACACAACATCTGTTTTTCACTTAATTGAATAAGCGCTGCCGCACTGTAGTAGCTATAAACTGAGTATATTAAGTACGTCTCTGTATATCTAATCCATAACGCCACTTTAATCATGACGCTGATCTGAAATAAACAGCTAAAAAAACTGATTATAATTTGTTGTTAGCAAATTATAATCAGCATTTAATCGTCTCTAAGAGCGAAGGAAAACTCCATAGTTATTTAAAGTTCCCCCCTTTTAAATAGATGAGTAAAATCTATCAGTAAAAGAATCACATACCGGTAAATATACGTACCTAAAAACTTAATACCTTACGTTAAGCTTTAAATTGTTGCGTTAATTTATTGAGCTCATCTGAAGAACTTTGCATAAGTTGAGAATTTTTTGTCATCGCATTTAATTGTTCTAAACTGCTATGACCTGCGCTAACAATTCTATTAACGTTGCTGCTTAACTCTTCTGCAACAGTACTTTGTTCTTCAACCGCAGAGGCTATTTGCGTCGCCATTTCAGTAATTTGTTCTGTAGAGCTTAAAATACTACTAATAGACTCACCTGAACTGAGTGCATTTTCAACTGACGCCTTACTTTTAACCTGGCTATCTTCCATAACATGAACCGCTGATTTAGCACCTGATTGTAAACGTTCAATGGTCTGCTGAATTTGTGCAGTGCTTTCTTGAGTTCGACTGGCCAAAGCCCTAACTTCATCTGCAACCACAGCAAAACCACGCCCTTGCTCTCCAGCACGAGCCGCTTCAATGGCAGCGTTTAACGCCAATAAGTTTGTTTGTTCGGCAATTCCGCGAATGACATCTAAGACTGAAACAATGCCTTTAACATCATCCTCAAGTGCACCAACTACCTTAGTGGCTTCATTAAGGTGATCAGATAAGCCATTTATTGACTCAATAGACTCTTTAATAATAGCGGATACTGCTCGTGCATCTTGATTTGCTTGCTCTGCTGAGCCTGCAGTTAACTGAACATTATTAGCAATTTCTTTTGCTGACGCAGACATTTCAGTGATGGCGGTAGCCACTTGATCCGTTTCAGACTGTTGATTTTCTAAATGCCCACGACTGGCCTCAGAAGCTTGATATACATTTTGTGACACCTCTGAAGTCTGCTTTACCGACAATTGAATAGATTGAACAAGTAATTGAATTTTATCTACAAAGACGTTGAATGACTCTGCAACAAGGCCTATTTCGTCTTCACGTTTAACGCGTAGTCGCTGCGTTAGGTCGCCTTCTCCACGCGCAATATTCTCTAAAGCATTGGCAACTTCACTTAAAGGCTGCGTCACTAGTTTAGCGAATAAAAAGTAGATCGCTGAAATTAAAAATACGTCAAGCAATACTCCTTTAACAATGATGCGAGAAGCTAAAGATGACAATTCGAGATCTATTGAAGAACTATCGATAAACAAAGTAACATTACCAACACTGGTACTTTGACCGTCCTCAATATGTTGTAACTTAAAAGTGATCGCTTCGTTTGTTTTCTTTCCTTTTGATTGAGATATTGTTTTTTTATCTTCATTGGTTATTTCTATTAAAGCGATGTCTTCTGATTGTTGTTCCGAGTTTAAAATACCCTTCATTTGATCTTCTTCATAATTCCAAACAGCAGAAGGCAAATTAAGTTTTAATCGAGATTCGACCAAAGAAAGTTGATTTATTTGCTTATTTTTCAGTAAATTACTTTGTGCCATATAATCATACACACCAAAAGAAATGACGAGTGTGGTGACAATAATCAATGCTGAAAAAATAAGTTTAAATGATATAGATTTAGTAACGTTCATATTATTTTTATACCTTTTTACTGCCAGTCTTGTAGACCATATTTATTTAGAATATCTTTTAGCTGTCCAGATGCTCTAAGTGTTTCTGTACCTTTCTCGATTAATTCAATGTACATTTTACTGGTCGGCTTTGCAGGTGAACAAGCAATGTAAATCGGTGCTTTCTCAGCGTTAGTCCCTGCGCTTTTTAGTGCTTCATTAAAACCAAGTTCTTTTAACTTTGCATTCGCGACTGAAACCGATTCAACGACAACATCAATTCGATTATTAACGAGTTTTTTAAAGTTTTTTTCCAAAGCATCAGTTCCTGAAACATCTTTAAAAACATCGGGTCGACTTTTTATTAACGCGTCAAACTCTTCGCCATAAGCATAACCACTAATGACACCTACTTTCTGAGTTAATAGCGAATCAAAACCGGTAAATGTCCAAGTTGATGCATTATTAACATAATATCCCGTACCATCCATTCCCCAATTCAAAGAAGGAAAAATAAAATCGGGTGCATCTTCAGGATACGCTCCGACAACGCAGTCAAACTTACCTTCACGAACCGAGTTTATCGCCCTTTCCCATGGCATTACCTTATAATCAACAGTATGTCCTGCTGCTGTAAAAATTGCTGTAGCCATATCAATCATATAGCCTTGCTTGTCACCATTTGGATCGCCATTCATCGGAAACCAGTCATCCGCACGAATAGTAACTGTCGCTGCAGATGCTGGCAGTGAAATAGCAATAGTAAGTAAACCAATAACTAGTTTCATCGTATTAACCTTGTGTAATGTATAGTTGAATGAATTACGCACATCTGCTTTTAATCAACTGTTATCATATTCATTAATAACAAAGTGCGTAAATACAGCAATCTATTGAGTTAGCCTGAAAAACTATTCTTTATGTATAATTGACATAAGGTCCTATTCATTCAAATATTTTTTCATCACTGCCGTAATATCAATCTTCTTTAAACCTTCATTATAGATAGCTAACCATTTCTCACCTTCGGTACTCTTTTTAAAGGCTACGAACAATTCCTTTTCTGTCAACAACTTAGCATTCATTTGCACTTGTTCTTGCGCCTTTTCTAAGTCTTTGCTATTTGCTAGTAAGTAGCTGAAAACATTGGTATCGATAACAGCAGCATCGATTCGACCACCCGCAACTTTACGAATGTTGGTTTCATCAGAGGTAGCGGTTTGCGCTTTTATTTCGCCACTAGTAATTAATGCATCAACTTCAGCTGTATTAACATAATCTTGAACTACGCCAATTTTATATTGCGTTAAATCTTTAACCGCAGTCCATGCTATGGGTTTTTTCTTGTTTTCAATTAACCCTAAAGGGCCCTTCCCCATCGGATTAGAAAATGAAAACTCATTTGACTCATAGTAATACTCAGGAAAATAACCTGCATATTTTGAGTCTGGTTCCGATGCAAGTTTTACAGCACGACTCCAAGGGAAAAAATCAACCTTCAACTCATGTCCCATTGCCTTAAACGCTGCTTTAGCTACAGCAACTGAAGCACCTTGCTCATTTAAAGCCTTTCCTGAATATGGCGGCCAAGTTAACGAGGTTAGATGGACGGTGTCGCTAAATGCGGGTGTGCTAAAAGACAAAATTAATATAATTTTTATGACTTTATTAAACATGGCTATCTCCTAAAACTGAAATGTACGAGCAACGGTAAGCAATAGTGTGGTATCGCCATAAGTATCTAAATCAGTGCCGTGCAGCCCTAATGAAAAATCAAAACCATTGGTACTAAAGTTACTGGTGACTTGCCAGTGGTTATAACTGTCACTACCGGGCTCCCATTGCCATTTGTCATCATCTAAACTACTCGACCTGTCAATACCCACTAATAAAGTTAACTCATCATTAATGGTAAAGGTATGATTTAACATAACAATGTAATGACCTGCCCCTGTTCCAAAGTAATCCCAAGCATACCAAAAGTTTAAATCGGTAGCGCCGAAATTCCATTTAGTATATATCTCAGTATAGTTACCGTCAGAACTATAGCTTGCGCCGTTATAAGTATATTGAGCAACGCCAACATCAAGATTAACGTTATCATTTACTGCGGTGTAATAACCGAGATAAACATCTGCTTCTATATTCGTATCATCACCAAAATCAACATTTGACGCCCAACCACCCGCATACCAACCCCCCGCACCAGACCAATCAAGACTACCTTGAAGTGCTGGGCCCTCATCTGTTTGACTAACACCATTAAAAAGATAATCGCTTGCTACTGTAACGGTTGATGACCAGTCAGCGAACGCAGGTGAAGACATGGTAAGTAAAGTTGTTACTAATATTAAATGTTTTTTCATTAAGTTAATCCTATAAAAGATATCTATAAAATTATAGTCACTGATCGCTTAATAACAATATTTTACTGATATTAATAAGTAGATGGGCTAACTCAACTCATTGATGGTGAAGAACTTGTATGGTGATTACGGCAATAAATGTTAGCAGATGAGTTATTTAAGTCGTATTGGTATTAGGTAATTGCTGTATTAATGCTACTTTATGTTAGTTTGCATTGATAATAGTTAGTCGATATCGATGTTATTATCTAGTCATCAACTCCGCGATGAATAGGGTGTGATAAGTTTGTGTGACTTTCCCTAGAGGCCATTTATCTAAAATGCCAAGATATTAACCTATCTCGATAAAGATGAAGTTAGTTTGTTAAATAGTTAAATAGTTAAATAGTTAAATAGGGGTTCGAAAATCAACAGTCGCTTTACGGCCACCACTTGCATCATTATTTTGATATGACCAATGCATTTTATTGACGATTTTATCAACTAACCTTAAACCTAAACCATAGCCGTAATCAGCACCACTGTGATCAAAGTCACCTTCACTTATATTAATATTTTCAACGATAACTAGGCCTTGGCTACATTGAATAATAACTTCGCCTTCTGCTGTATATTGAAATGCATTGCGAATTAAGTTGTTGAGGATCAAGCGACAAGGTGTTTCAAGTACCTTAATATGAGTAGGCGTCAATTTAAGTGTTATTTTAACTTTTTTACTTTGTAATAAGTACGCGTTATCTTCAACCAAGTTGTTAATCATCAAGTTTAAGTCTATTTCGACTAAAGCCAATGTTTGTTGATTGCTTTGTTCTATGGAGTGTTCCTGGCTGAGCCATAATAGTGTTTCTGTGGTGTGTTGCATATTGAGTGCTGCCCTACTGATTCGGGCTAAAGACTGTTCACCTTTGTCTTTATTATTTTCGCTAGAGAATATTCGAGTTAATAATTCACTGTTACTTTTAACAACCGCTATTGGGGTTCGTAATTCATGACTTGCATGGCGTAAAAAATCTTGTTCTTTACCAAGCATAGCACTGAGCCTTAATAGCGCTTTTTGTTGTTGAACTGCAATCGCTGTTAATTCATAGAATTCAAAGTTTGGTGTGTCTTGCTCAACATTTTCAAGGGTTAAACTTTCAACCCAATCCCCAATACGGTAAAAGGGTGTTAACGTTCGTTTAAGCAATAACTGGACAGAAAAATGCATCACTAATAAAAAAATCAATGCTATTGGCCACGTTAGCTGGAACATTTTACTGATACCCATTTGGCTTAAGGCATCATATTGTTTAATATTTATTTTTCGTACTAAATAAAAAATTTTACCATCAAATAAGGGCTGTGCAATAACAAATATAGCCTGCTCTGGCCATGAAATAAAAGTGTCTTCACTGAAAAGTCTAATGTTATCCATCGCCATTTTTTTTACATTTTCAAAGGCAGCAAAATGCTCTCGTATTTCGACGGGAAGACTTTTCCAATCTAAGAAACCTTGGAAGTGAATGTTATTAGGCAATGGATGATCGATGTTTTTTTGATATTGACGTGCAAAATCATTACTTTCTAAATGAAGATCCTGAAAGTTAGCTTCATCAAGCCCATGAATAAAATAAAAGTTAATCACTAAGGTGTAACTAAGCACGATAATTAAGGCAATCATGCTTTGTACTTTTAAGACGTATCTACGAAGGGTTTGTGGTTTTTTCTTAGTTTTACTCATATCAATTATTAACTATAAAGTCGCTATTATAATGTTCATTAATCTCATCATGCACGAAAAACAAAACCTTGTCCCGCCACCGTATGAATAAGCTTACTTTCATTGATGGTATCGACTTGTTGTCTCAATTTAAACAAATGGACTTTCAAACTATCACTGTCTGGTTGTTCATTACCCCAAACAGCTTGTAACAGTTGTTTTTTTGAAACAACCTCAGGGGATTTTCGCATCAGTACTTCAAGAATTTTCCAACCTGTTGGTGACAATTGTAACGTACGTTGTTGCCGTATTAATGTTTTAGCGCCAAAATCAGCGTCAAGACCGAACAGTGATAATCGGTTTGTTTGACCACTGCGGCGATTTGCTAACACCTGAATACGGGCAATCAGCTCTTGCATTTCAAACGGTTTAACCAAGTAATCATCTGATCCTGCCGCAAAGCCAGCCAGTTTATCATCTAAGGTATCTCGAGCGGTCAACATCAAAATCGCCGTACTATTTCCTTGCTCGCGCATTTTTTTGCAGACGGTTAAACCGTCCATGCGCGGCATATTCACATCGAGGATCATCACATCAAAGTGGTGATTACTGAGTAATGCTAAGCCAGCAATACCGTTAGCTGCGTGATCACAGCTTATGCCTTCTAATTCAAGATAATCAATAATTGTTGTCGCTAAATCAAGATCATCTTCAACTAACAGTACATGAACTAGCATCGACTGATCTTAAAGAAACTGGCATATAAAACAGGTACAACCGCTAAGGTTAAAATTGTGCCAACGCCTAAGCCGAATGCTAATACGGTTGCCATACCATAAAACATTGACATTGGGTCTATCAATAACGGTAATAATCCCATAATAGTGGTAACGGTTGTCATCGTTATTGGGCGTAAACGTGTTAAACACGAATTAACAATGGCTTGATAGTCACTTTGCCCTGTGGCTCGTTCAATTTCAATTCGGTCAATTAAGACAATCGCATTATTAATAATAATACCTGCCAAACTATAAATACCTAAGGTGACCATAAATCCAAAAGGCGCATTCATGACTAATAAACCAACAACCGTCCCTATCAGTGATAAGGGAATAGTCAGCACAATAATTGACGCTCGGCGGAATGAATTAAATTGCATAACCAATAAAATTAGCACCAAACCAATAACCATCGGCATACTAGCCCCAAGAGCTTGTTGCGCTTCTTTAGACTGGACAATAACACCGTCGTATTCAATTAAATGGTTAACGGGTAAATCTTTTTTTAATGCTTGAATATCGCCGTCAATAACCCCCTTTAGATCTTCCGCTGTCATTTGGGTATTACTGGCTTCAATCGTGATAGTCGTAAACATGTTCTCACGTTGAATTTTTGCATACTGATTAACTGGAATAAAGTCTGCCACTTGAAATAAGGGCACTGATGATCCAGTTTGATTAGAAAATATTGAAACGGTACGCAGCCTATCTAGATTAAAACGCTCTTCTTCTTCTGCGCGAAACACCACGGGAATAATATCATCGCCATCACGATATTCAGTAACATTAGCGCCGCTAAAGTAGCCTTGTAAGGCGGTAGCTACGTCAGAAGAGGTAACACCGGCTCGACGGGCACGATGTTGATCAATTTTAACTTGCATCTTAACAATACGATTTTCCCAATCGGTACGCACATTTTTAGTATGAGGGACCGCTTGTAAAACGCTCATAATTTCTTTAGCTTTTTCATATAAAATGTCTTTATCAGGACCTTTTACTTGAATACTTATTGTGCTTGAATCTGAAGGGCCCGCAAACATCCGCTTAACGCGTCCAGACACATTGGGGAAGTTTTCAATAATACCGTTATGTAATTTATTAACAAAAGTATTAATTTTTGTCTCATCTTTAACATTAATGACGACAAACCCTTTATTATTAGCGGGATCTTCTGGATTAAGTGTTAATACAAAACGCGGTCCGTTAAAACCAGAATACCCCGAATAGTTACTGATCTCAGGAAAACTCGTCTTATCATCTAACCAAGTAAACACCTCTTGCATTTGACGATTAGTTTCTCTTGCCGAAGTCCCATTAGGTAGGTCAATGTACATCATCACCTGAGTTCGGTCAGAGTCAGGAAAGAATTGTTTTTTTAGTAAGCCAAAGCCACTTAAAGATACGATTAAGGTGACGACCATCAAGGTCATAAAAATGGCTTTATGTGCTAAAACCCAATGAAGAAATTTTTCATATATTTGATAGAATTTCGTTGAATTTTCAGTGGGTTTATCTGTTGTTGCCGCCCCCTTATTTTCAGCTTTGATAAAGAAATAACAAAGCGTTGGAGTAACACATAAAGCTAAAACCCAACTGGTCATCAACGTTATCAGTATAACCAGGGAAACTGAGCGGGTGAATTCACCCGCCACATGCTCGGCAAGCATTAAGGGTAAGAAAAATAAAATCGTGGTTACCGATGAACTGAGTAATGGCATGGCAAGTTCTTTACCGCCCTGGCACATGGCATCAAAGCGGTCTATACCTTGTTCAATTCTTCGTTTAAAGTCTTCAGCGATAACAATGCCATTATCAACCAATAAACCCAAGGCAATGATAAGTGTTGCTAAGCTCATTTTCTCTAACGTCATACCAGAGAACTTCATAATAGCTAATGTGGTTAGCATCACAAAAGGTACAATTGAGCCAACAATTAAACCAGTACGTAAACCTAAAAAGTAAATAACAACCAATAATACAATCACCAGTGTTTGTATTACATTGATTGAGACCCCTTCAATAGATTTCTGTACTTGATCCGCTTGATAAGTTGCAATATTGATTTTGTAACCAATCGGTAAAGTATTTTCAATATTGGTGACCATATTTTTAACTCTTGGCGCATATTCCAATAAGTTATATTTTTGCAGCATGGAAACGCCAAACATAATAGCGGGCTCGCCATTAAAGTAGGCAGGTTTATCTGGCGGATCAATAAAGCCTCGGCGCAGGCTAACAATATCTTTTAGCGCGATGGTATCGTCAGTCCCGGTGATCCTAATATGAGTATTACCTATTTCTTCCAGTGAAGAAAAATTACCCGTTGGCTCAACCACTATGGAACGTAAACCCGTATCGATTTGTCCACCTGGACTAATAATATTTTGATTTTGTAGTTCACTAATAATGCTACGCGGTGAAATACCCAATTGAGCGAGTTTAGCTGTTTTTACTTCAAGGTATATTCGCTCAGCTTGAACGCCGATAATATCAACCTTTTTAGTACCTGCAACACTGTATAAATTGTCACGAATATGTTTAGAAATATCATACATTTCACCTAAGTCAAAACCGTCAGCGGTTAAGGCTAAAGTGACAACAGATACGTCACCAAATGAGTCATTAACAAAAGGAGGACTAGTCCCTTCTGGCAAATTCAATTGCGCTTGTTTAACTTTATTACGTAAGTCTTGCCAAATATTATCTAAATTAAAATAGCGATCGTAAATTTCAACATGAATGACCGATTGTCCCGTCATTGAGGTCGATGTAAGTTTTTCAACTTCAGGAATTTTTCTAATTTCTTTTTCAATGGCACGCGTGATTAATTGTTCAACACGTTCGGGGGCCATACCTGGGTATGAAGTGGTAACAATGGCTTTACGTATAGTTATTGTTGGGTTTTCTTGTGCTGGTAAGGTTAAATAAGCAAAAACACCGTTAATCAATAATAAGGCAAGTACCATTAAAATGGACTTTCGGTAGGTAAAAGCAATTTTAGTTAAATTCATAAAAGTCTCTAAATTTCAAGTTATACGGGAACGTGATTAATTAAAACGCTTTACATGCTTATCAAGCAACCGAACCGACTGGCCATCACGTAAAAACGAGACACCGGCAATCGCAATAATTTCTCCTGACGATAAGCCAGCAGAAACCAAGACTTCATTGTTTAAAATACTTTCTGTTTGCACCATACGTTTTTGTAAAATTTGTTGTTCAACGTTATAAACAAATACATACGACTTTTGTCCTTCATCTGCTGCCAGTGCTGCAATAGGGAGACGAAAAGCTTTACCTTGATAACCCGTTCGTCCAATACCTTGAAAGGTAAAGTCAACTTCGGCTGTCATGCCTGCTCGCAAATTTTTTGTTTCAGAATTAATAAGAATAGTCACCGGAAATGCATTAGCTGTAGCGGCGCGAGAACTAATTTCTGCGATTGTGCCTTTACTGTTTAAGCCGGGAAACGCGGGATAATGAATATCAATTTCGCTTCCTTTAGATAAATCTCTGATCATCGTTTCGGGGACCATGACTTGCACCTCTAAACCATCGTCACCTTCAATTTGAAAAATGGCTTGGCCCGGAGAAATTTGCATAGAAGGTTCGCTAAGACGTTTCGTTATTTTACCATTGTAAGGGGCCGTTAATATTGAATCACTTAAATCTTTATTGGCGATATCAAGTTGAGTTTTAGCAATGTTTACGGCACTGCTTGCTGACTCAAAAGCTGCTTTGGCATTATCAAAGCCAGACTTTGACACTAAACCTTTGGCTGATAACTCGGCGTAACGTTTATATTCATTTTCAGTTTCAGATAGTGCGGCATAGCTTTTTTGTAGGTTTGCTTGTGCTGATTGACGACTCAAATTAAAGTTTCGTTGGTCTAAACGCGCTAGGGCATCGCCTCGCTTAACTTCATCACCGAGTTTTACTTTTATCCATTGTATTTTTCCACCAACCTCAAAACTTAAATTAGCTTCTTCAACCGGGTAAATAGTGCCAGACAAACGACGCACTTGGTCAAATGAGGTTTGCTGAACTTCTTGCCATGCAATAGGACGAATAACTTCTTCAAAAGGCTGCTCTTCTTTACCACACCCTGAGAGTACCGTGATAATAGAAAAAGCTAATAAAAATAAACGCATACAAAACTCCATGAAAAAAACTGCAATAATAAGGCTATTATAGCGGCTTTACAGTTAACGACCGGTTAATTATCAATACTGTTAAATAATTGCTCTGCTAACGCTTTTAATGTCTCTGGATCTGGATTTGATTGAGCAAAAGTGCGTAAACCATAAATACCCATGATTAAAAATTGCGCTAAGTGTTCACTCTTTTTATTTGATGATAATTCTTTCGCTGCTTGTGCTTGCAAAAACTTATCAGCTAGCGCTTGTTGCCATTGTAAAACATTGTCGGCAATAACGGCTTGTACTTCTTGATCTTCTTCTGTTGACTCGTAAAGGGTTTTAATAAATAAGCAGCCTTTCGCGGGATCACCGCTGACACACTCATTGACCATATGGTCTAAATATTTTTTTAATTGTGCAAGAATGGTTTCGTCACTTATAAAAAACTGTGAAAATTCGGCATTACGGTCAGCTTTATACTGGGCGATAGCGGCTAACAGTAAACCGCGTTTATTCTCAAATGCACAATAAATTGAACCTGGATGTAAACCTGTCACTTTTTTTAAATCAGGCATACTTGTTTTGCTATAGCCTTTTTCCAGAAATAAGCTCATCGCTGCTCTTAGTACTTTTTCTCGGTCGAACTCAGCATTTCTCATGATCACCACTTTCCATTTATCTACTAGATAACGACATGATACTTAATTTTGAACAATCATTCAAAAATAATACTTGAATGATTGTTCAAATAACGTTATCTTGAACGCATATTCAAGAAAGAAATCAATTAATAGAGATAATTAATGACTGATAATTTATTCCAACCTTATGCACTAAATGACACCATCACTTTAAATAACCGTATATTAATGGCGCCATTAACCCGCTGTATGGCCGATGATAACTTAGTGCCTACGGTAGCAATGGCCGAATATTATGGCCGCAGAGCAGAAGCCGGTTTAATCATTTCTGAAGCAACGATAATCCGTCCTGATGGTCAAGGTAATCCAAATACACCGGGCTTATTTACCCAAGAACAAGTCAATGCTTGGAAATTTGTCACCAAGACAGTTCACGATAAGGGCGGTAAAATATTTGCTCAACTTTGGCACACCGGCCGAGTTGCTCATCCTCACTTCTTTGAGCACAATAATAATGGCTCTAGTGACGTTTTAGCGCCATCGGCGGTAGGTGTTGAAGGCACAGTACCGAGAATGCGCGATTTAAACTATCAAGTGCCAAGAGCTGTTACTCATCAAGAGATTGAGCAGTTAATAGCAGACTTTGCTCAAGCGGCAAAAAATGCTATCGAAGCAGGTTTTGACGGTGTCGAGATTCATGGTGCTAACGGCTATTTAATTGACCAGTTCCTTCATTACGACAGCAACCGTCGCACCGATGAATACGGCGAAACACCAGAAAACATGACACGTTTTCCGTTAGCGGTTGTTGATGCGGTTATTGCCAGCATTGGTAAAGATAGAACGGCATTAAGAATAAGCCCAGGTGCCTATTTCTTCATGTCTGGGGATGCAAGAGACCGCCAAGTATTTGATCACTTACTGACCGAACTTGAACAGCGTGATCTGGCATTTTTACACTTAGGTATTTTTGATGATTCTATGGTCTTTGATTATTTAGATGGCCAAGCATCAAGTTATATCCGCGCCAACTACACTAAAACATTAGTGGGTGTAGGCAGTTATACTCCAGATACTGGCAGTAATGCCATTGCCGATAATAAGTTTGACTTAGTCGCAATCGGACGACCTTTTATTGCTAATGCTGATTACGTCGCTAAAGTGCGAGCGGGTGAAGATTTGGTTGAATATAATGCCGAAATGTTAACAAGCTTAATTTAAATAATAGCGAAGCGAAGCATAACTTGCTTCGCTTTTTTTAGTCGCTTACCCTAAATTTAAATCGCTAAAAAATGTCCGTAATAAAGCCGTGATCCAACCAGTGACTCTAGCTCCGCACTGCTAGGAAAAGTAGCCCACTTTTTAGCATTTTCTTCAACCGCTGCTTCATCTAACCAAACTAATTGCCAACAAATTTCTTCATCATTATCGGTCTTACTTAATATACGATGTGATATTAAGACGGCTCTTTCCTTGTTCATTTCTTCAAACAATAACTGACTTAATTCAATCACTCTTTGTTGATTTTCTTTACTAACAGAAAATACGGCAACCTCATAACAATATGACATGTAAACTCTCACTAGGTGATCAATCAATGACTTCACTTGGTATATCCATCAATGATGATTATAATCTCGAATAATTTTTCAAATATACAACGAGCTAAGATTAATTACTATGGATCTATTTTTACTTAAAAAAATTATTAGCGCGCTGATCATGCCGTTAAGTATCGTCATACTATTATTGGTATTAGCTATTATTTTTTATCAATATAAAAAGAGATTCAGTTATAGCTGCTTAATCTTGGCGACCTTATTATTAACGCTAGGTTCATTAGGTCCGGTTGCTAATCTAGTTATGGCGCCGCTAGAAAGCCAATACTCCGCGTTCACACGTTCAAGTAAACCTGTTGATTATATTATTATTTTAGGCTGCAAGCACACCACAGATGCTCAATTACCAGCGACTAGCGAATTAGGTATTTGTTCGTTGCAACGACTTGTTGAAGCGATGCGTATTCTGCGTATTCACCCTGAAGCGCACTTAATTACCTCAGGTTATGCCGGTAATGACGAAACAAGTAATGCCGAGAAGGTTAAGCAAGCCGCAATGCTGTTAGGTGTTGCTGAGAGAAAAATAATTGTTGAGGGATTTGCACAAGATACCGAAGAAGAAGCACAATTAATGGCGCCAAGGGTCAGTGGAAAAAACGTTGTCTTAGTAACTAATTCTGACCACATGCCGCGTGCAATAAAGTACTTCCAACGAGAAGGTATTAACCCCATCGCCGCCCCCGCAGGTAAATGGACCAAAGGAATGAATGACGAAAAATATTGGCAAGATTATATCCCTACGCCAAAAAAATTAGAACAAACAACTCATGCCTGGTATGAGAGCATAGGCCGCGTGGTTCAGTGGTTAAAGAGCTAGTAGCGGCTTATATTGCCCATGACGGTTTCAGTATTTGGGCTTTATCTTCTTCGCCCGTCATGCTGAACTCGTTTCAGTATCTGGTCTTTGTATTCTCCGCCGTCATGCTGAACTCGTTTCAGTATCAAGTCTTTGTATTCTCCGCCGTCATACTGATACTGAAATAAATTCAGCATGACGGTTTCTGTATCTGCTCTTTGTGCCATGAAATACGAGATGCTGAAATAAATTCAGGATGACGGAAGGGGCTCATATGACGAATGGGGCCCATTCAGTATCTGGTCTTTGTATTCTCCGCCGTCATAATAATACTGAAATAAATTCAGCATGACGGTTTCTGTATCTGCTCTTTGTGCCATGAAATACGAGATCCTGAAATAAATTCAGGATGACGGATGGGGGCTCATATGACGCTTGAGGTGCATTCAGTATCTGGGCTTTATGTTCTTCGCCCGTCATGCTGAACTCGTTTCAGTATCTGGTCTTTGTATTCTCCGCCGCCATACTGATACTGAAATAAATTCAGGATGACGGAAGGGGGGTCATATGACGGATGGAGAGTCATATGACGTTCGGGGGTTCATATGTCGAATGGGGTGCATTCTGGATGACGTAGGGTTTAATCATTACGGCTGGGTATATTCTCTAAGCAGGGTTATCAATATCAATAAAAACTGTCGGTATTGATAATTCTTTTTCAAGATGTTTTGCCAACGCTTTAGCGCCATAACGCTCGGTTGCATGATGGCCAGCAGCAAAAAAATGAATATCCATTTCTGTTGCAACATGGGTCGTTTGCTCTGAAATTTCGCCACTAATAAATGCGTCAATGCCCTGCTCTGCAGCAAGCTCGATATAATTTTGTCCGCCACCACTGCACCAAGCAACTGTTTTTATTTTTTTATTAGACGGTGGTGTAATATGCAAGCAATTTCTCGATAGTTGCTGGGAGATACGTGTACTCAGTTCATCACCTGAAATATGATGTGAGAACTCACCACGTACAGCGACACTTAAAGGATTGCCAACTTCTAGAGGTTGGACATTATTTATTTCAAATAATTGAGCAAGCTGAGCGTTATTTCCTAATACCGGATGAATATCAAGCGGCAAATGGTAGGCAAATAAACTTATATTGTGATCAAGCAGCGCCTTAATTCGTTGATATTTCATGCCACGAATAACATAAGATTCATTTTTCCAAAAAAAACCATGGTGTACCACTAAAGCATCTGCTTTTTCATCAATAGCTCTGGCAATTAACGCTTGTGTTGCGGTTACGCCCGTGACAATTTTATGGATTTGATCACTGCCCTGAACTTGTAAACCATTAGGACAAAAGTCTTTAATTTGTTCAGGCTTTAGCAAGGCATTTAGGTGCTGCTCTAAATCGTTACGATGGATCATTACTGTATTCTCTTTGTTAGGAACTTAAAAGTTAGTTAATTTTATGTGATGAATTCATACTAGGCACTTCTACCTGTTTAAACTTCGGCCTTATCGCCCATTTAGGCTTAATAGGCGTTAACGGGTGAACACGTTTTTTGGCCACTAAGACATAGATAGACCCTAAATTAGGTAAGAAGTCACTCGCGATTTTTTGCCAAAGTTGAACAATTTTACCTTGGCTTAACCGTCCCGATAAAGAAGAATAAATAACTTTTTCATCAACTAATATTTCATAGCCCATTAAGTGTAGCCAATCTTTCACTCGCATTGCCGAAAAAAAACGTTCGTTCCACGGAGTGTTATGTTTACGATAAGGAATAAATTTATTAAGTCCCGCTAAACTAAAAGGGTTAAAACCAGTAATAACTAAGTAACCATTAGGGATCAATACTCGGTTTGCTTCTCGCACTACATGGTGAGGGTCAAGTGAAAATTCTAAGGCGTGACTAAGTAAACAAACATCAATGCTATGTTCTAAAAAGGGTAAATCATCTACATCAGCAATAATATCGCCGGTTTGTTTTCGCTCGACTAAATTTATTTGATGTTTAATTGTACAGCTTGAGCTGTCAATATGACCACTGAGTGCACCAATTTTTAATAGATGATAACCAAAAAATTTTGGCCACCACGGCGCTAACACTTGTTCAATTTCTTTAACAATGACCTCGCCGTTTGGTAAAGCTTGCCAAGATTTTGGGTAATGGGGTTGTCGATAGCCCAAAGCAGGTTTCATCAGTTAGATACGCCTTTTTAGTTCGTTTACGGGTATACTACTTACTCTACCTTCATTGAGGACGATTTAACGTGCAAAGTCAAACACTAAAGCCAATTTTGATTACGGCAATCCCCGCTTTTACCGACAATTATTTTTGGGCAATAACCTCTCATGAAGTAAACGTTACCGATAATAAAACGCTAAAACCCGTTGCTCTGGTCGATCCCGGAGATGCTAAACCTTGCATTACTTATTTAGAGGAAAATAATTTACAGCTATGCGCTATTTTAATCACCCATCATCATGCTGATCATACCGGTGGTGTTGCTGAGTTAAAGAGCTACTGTAAAAATAAGAACTGGCCACTTACTGTTTACGCGCCTGAAAATGAAAAGATAACCAATGTTGATGTTCGGGTAGTCGCTAAGCAAATAATCGAAATTCCTGCGCTTGAAACTTCTTTTGAAGTCATTGATCTCGCTGGGCACACCTTAGATCATATAGGTTATTACACTGGTGATGCTGTTTTTTGTGGTGATACTTTATTCTCAGGCGGCTGTGGGCGGATATTTGAAGGGTCACCAAAACAGATGTTGAGCGCTTTAACCCGTTTAACCGACTTACCCGATCGAACACATGTTTACTGCGCGCACGAATACACTTTAGCCAATTTAAAGTTTGCTTTAGCGGTTGAGCCAAATAACGCTGAACTCGTTCACTATTACAATCAAGTAGTAGAACGACGAGCAAAAAATATTCCCACCATCCCTAGTTCTATTTTACTTGAGAAAAAAATCAATCCGTTTTTACGTTGCCAACAACAAGAAATCATCGAAAGCGCTGTTGATTATAGTGGTAAAAACTCAATAAATACCTTAGCAACTTTCACCGTTATTAGGCAGTGGAAGAATGAATTCTAAGCCGAGAACACTTTGACTAATGTATTAGCCACGCTTGAATAAGCAGGCTAAATAAGTGAAACTAACCTTAAGTAAAATAATATAGTGCCTACATGAAATTTATCTTAAAAACATCAAACAAATCACCTGCTAAAAAATATACTCTTGCAAAAGCTCTACCGCTATCATTTTCTGTTGCTTTCTCGGTCATGCTAATGGGTTGTCAAGCGACGTCAGTGCAAAATAGTGATGGCGCTCAAGCAACAGATATTGACCAACGGATGATCGCTAGCACTGCTGAAATTAATCAGGCGATATTAGCCGATGAAAACATTGACATTATTCATCCGGTTGCGGATGTAGAATTTACCTTAACTGACCCAGAAATTGTTGATGATATTTATGTATCCGATGATATCTGGCAACGTATTCGCACTAAATTTACCTTTGAAATTCCAGAAGATAAACGCCTTACGCAGCAACGCAATTGGTTTGTAAAACATCCTGAATATCTTGACCGCGTAGCAAAACGTGCTGAGCCCTTTATTTTTTATATTGTGCAAGAACTTGAAAAAAATGATATGCCGCTAGAAATAGCGCTTTTACCTATAGTTGAAAGTGCTTTTGATCCCTTTGCATACTCTCATGGACGTGCTTCAGGTATGTGGCAATTTGTTCCAGGAACCGGCAAGCGATTCAATATGAAGCAGAACTGGTGGTATGACGGACGCCGTGATGTCATTGCATCAACACAAGGTGCGATTCAATATTTAAAATATTTAAACAAATTTTTTGATGGTGACTGGTTATTAGCACTCGCTGCGTATAATTCTGGTGAAGGTCGCGTAAAACGGGCAATGAAAAAAAATGCTCGTAAGAATTTACCAACAGATTTTTGGTCTTTAGATTTACCCAGAGAAACTAGAGCTTACGTACCAAAATTACTTGCGTTGGCCGATGTAATAAAACGTCCTGAAGATTTCAATATTAAACTTTACGAAATTGAAAACAAGAGTCAGATCACCAATATTGATATAGGATCGCAGTTAGATTTAGCAAAAGCGGCTAAGTTAGCTGATTTATCTTTAGCTGAATTACAGCGCTTAAACCCTGGATTTAATCGTTGGGCAACTGACCCTGATGGCCCTCACAGTTTATTGATACCAAACCATAAAGTCGCTAATTTTGTGAAGAAGCTTGCTGAACTTCCCCAAGAAGATCGTTTAGCATGGCAACGTTATAAAATTAAAGAAGGTGATAACTTAGGTGAAATTGCCCATAAATTTAATACTGATATCAAGTTAATTAAACAGGTTAATAATATTAGAGGCACACAAATTCGTGCGGGCAAACATTTATTAATTCCTGTAGCGACGCAGTCGCTCGACAGTTATGTCTTTTCTCAAAAGCAACGGACGGCGACAACTAAAAACCGTCAACGAAGTGGAGAAAAAACAACACACCTTGTCGTAGCAGGCGATACTTTATGGGATATAGGACAAACCTATAAGGTCAGTAGCCGAAGTATTGCAAAATGGAACGGTATGGCGCCACGCGATGTTTTAAAACTTGGCCAGAAACTGGTTATTTGGCAGAAAAGCGCTGTGGTTGAAGACAATTTAGCCAGCACAACGTCTTACCAGCCGCCAGAGCAGGCAATCATGCGAAATATCACCTACAAGGTAAGACGTGGTGATTCTTTCGCACGTATTGCCAATAAATTTAGGGTCTCAATTAGTGATATTGAACGCTGGAACAGTTTAAATCGCAAAAAATATTTACAACCTGGTCAAATGATAAAATTGTCGGTTGATGTGACTAACAATATTTAATCAATAACATTTGATGGTTAATAAAACGCTATTGACTGCAGTCTTTAGCGTTTTTTTACATTAAAAATGGCTCTTTATAACCATATATAAGTTATTCAGCAAAATAGCACTTGATAATATTTTTATAGCTGTCACAGTGGCCCTATCGTATAAACGATTAATTTTATACGTACCTCACAATTTGTTAATAATTTAAAGGAGTAGCGCTTCAATGTGTTCGATCTTTGGTATATTAGATATAAAAACAGGTGCAGACGCACTTCGTCCGAAAGCCCTAGAATATTCTCGTTTATTACGTCACCGTGGTCCTGATTGGTCCGGTATTTACAGCAGCGAACATGCTATTTTAGTGCATGAACGTTTATCAATTGTTGATACTGAGCATGGTGCTCAACCATTATATAACGAAGACAAAACAAACATTCTCGCTGTAAATGGTGAAATTTATAACCATAAAGCCCTAGCAGCAAACTTAACGGTAGATTACCAATTTCAAACTGGCTCAGATTGTGAAATTATTCTGCCACTATATAAAGAATTTGGCGTCGAATTTATTGATAAACTTCAAGGCATGTTTGCTTTTTGTTTATACAACGAAACTGATAACTCTTACCTTATAGCACGCGATCATATCGGTATTATCCCACTTTACACTGGCTATGATGAAGACGGTAACTTTTATGTTGCCTCTGAAATGAAAGCATTGATGCCTATTTGTAAAACAGTGAGTGAGTTTCCTCCTGGCCATATTCTTGACAGTCGTGTTGGCAAGTTACAAAAGTATTATAAACGTAACTGGCAACAATATTCTGCGATTAAAGATAATACCACCAGTAAAACAAAAATTCGTGAAGCGCTAGAAGAGTCGGTTAAAAGTCATTTAATGACTGATGTACCTTATGGTGTTTTATTATCGGGTGGTTTAGATTCATCGCTAATATCGGCTATAACGCAAAAATTTGCCGCTCGCCGTATTGAAGATAATGACTTAGCTGAAGCTTGGTGGCCAAAGGTTCACTCCTTTGCTTGTGGTCTTGAAGGCTCACCAGATTTAATTGCCGCGAAAACAGTAGCAGACAGCATAGGCACTATTCATCACAGTGTGGTGTTTACTGAGCAAGAAGGTATAGATGCCTTACAAGAAGTTATCTATCACTTAGAGACTTATGACGTCACCACTATTCGAGCTTCTACCCCTATGTACTTAATGGCGCGTAAAATTAAAGCCATGGGTATAAAAATGGTACTTTCAGGTGAAGGCGCTGATGAAATTTTTGGTGGTTACTTATATTTCCATAAGGCGCCTAACGCACAAGAGTTTCATGAAGAACTTAACCGTAAGTTAGACAGATTACATAAGTTTGATTGCTTACGTGCCAATAAATCTATGTCAGCTTGGGGTATTGAAGCCCGAGTGCCATTTTTAGATAAAAACTTTATGGATGTTGCCATGCGCATCAACCCAGAAGATAAAATGTGTGGCAATGGAAAAATGGAAAAAGCGATTTTACGTGAGTCGTTTGAAGGTTATTTGCCTAAAGAGATCTTGTGGCGTCAAAAAGAGCAGTTTTCTGATGGCGTTGGTTATTCTTGGATTGACGGCTTAAAAGCGCATGTTGAGTCTCAAGTGACCGATCAGCAACTTGCAACGGCTAACTTTAAATTTCCAGTGAATACACCAGACAGTAAAGAAGCCTACTTTTATCGTACTGTTTTTGAGGATAAGTTTCCACTTTCCTCAGCAGCCGACTGTGTTATTGGTGGTAAATCTGTTGCCTGTAGTACTGAAGAAGCATTAGCATGGGATGAAAGTTTTCGAAATAATGCTGACCCTTCAGGTCGAGCGGTAATGAGTGTTCATAACGATAGTTACTAGCATTTATCCTTAAAATATTATAAAACCGATAAGTCTGACTTATTGGTTTTTTTTTCAATTTTTTATCTCATTAAAATAATGATATTAATTTGAATACATAGAATTATAATTGTGTAGAATAACCAATAAGATAAAAATGATATAAATAGTACTAACAGGAAAATATTTTGACCAAGCAAATCGACCATAACATGCCGAGTATCACGCCTGATAAAGATCAGGTCGAGGCATTCAAAAATACTCGAACTTATTCTCCCGCTTCAGCTAATTCGGTTGATAATACATCACCTCAGCCTAAAATAGTAAAGCCACAAAAAACACCTAGTTCACCACCAATAAAAATAGCTAAAGCGGCTATTATTTTTATCTATTTATTTATTGCGGGTGCTGGCTATTGGCTTTATCAAGAAAATATTAAAACAAATGCCATTATAGCTTCAGCAGAGCAACGTATTGCCGACTTAGAGCACCAACTTTCCGCTACAGGCGAAGAAATGGGTGAATCTGCAGTAGAGATGAAAGTACGCATAGAAACACTCGGCAAGACCAGTGATAAACTGTGGGAAGAAATGGACAAGCTCTGGGCTTCTGCTTGGCGAAGAAACCAATCTGAAATTAAGACTTTACAAAAAGACAATAAATTATTGACTGACTTATCGGTAACTCAAGGTAAAACACTTGTGGCAACAAACGCCACAGTAAACGAGGTCAATAATAAGCAAGTAGCTACTGAGTTCTCAATAGACGCGCTAAAAGAAAAGTTGACTGAAAATATTAAAAATTTATCGCTGGAGTTATCCGCTATAGAGTCAAACTCTCAACGTCGTGATAAACAGCAAATAGCCCTGGCGAGCCGTGTTACTCAACTCAGTGAGCAGAATAAAAAATTATTATTAAAAGTTGAAAGTTTAGAAGCACTAAGCAACATACCTGCGAGAACAGCACCTCCTTTCGTTGAAGGTTCTTAGCACCGTAAAAATAAGCAAGAGTAGGTTAATGACTATTTAATAACCTACTCTTACCTACCCCTTGTCGACTAAAATCTAAACTGACTCTCTAGCTCGCTTACACCTAAGCCACTGCATTTTTTAACTTTTATTTGCACAGGAATACGTTCTTTAAGCGTATCTACATGACTTATGACACCAATCATTTTGCCACTAGCATTTAAACTGTCTAACGCATCAAGTGCCACTTCGAGTGTATCGTTATCAAGTGTGCCAAAACCTTCATCAAGAAAAAGAGAGTCGATACTGGTTTTGGCGCTGACCAAATCAGACAAAGCTAACGCCAACGCCAAACTCACTAAAAAACTCTCACCGCCAGAAAGTGTTTTGGTGTCCCGTACGCTATCTGCTTGCCATGTATCAAGGACTTCAAGGGTTAATGCCTCCGATTGTTGGCACTTAAGTTGATAACGAGCATGTAAGCGCTCGAGCTGTTGATTCGCTAAATAAACGAGATGAGCGAGCGTTAATCCTTGAGCAAACTTTCTAAATTTCGCGCCATCTGCCGAACCAATTAAGCCATTTAAATGGGCTAAATCATCGACATCTTTTTGTAAAGCCGTTATTTTTTCAAGTAAACCTTGTTGTTGTTGGCGTTGAATGTCGTCTTGTTTTAATGTTTGCCCTAATTGTCCTAGTTGTATCTGCGCTTGTTTCAATTGCTCTTTACATGCTGCCAATTTTTCCGTGATCGCCAAGGTGCTAAAATCAGTAACACCTGCTTGTTGAATCGCAGCTTGCTCAAAAGTCAATTGTTGAAGTTGTTGCTGATATTGTTCAAGTAGTGTTTGTGAACGCTGTTTTTCAAGGGTAATACTGTCTGACACTTGCTGAAACACATCTTGTTTATCAGGGGGTAATAACGCATTGATAAAATCAACTTCTTGCGAAAAATCACTTTTAGATAAGGCGTTTTGCCACGCTGAAGTCAATAATTCAACTTCTTCATTAAGCTGTGTTAATTGCTGTTCAGCGCTTTTTAAAAGACCTTGTTGGTGTTGGTGCGTTTGCATGCATTGCTGAAAAGTTTGTTGTAATTTATCAAGCTCATCAGCTACCGCATTACGCTTAGTGGTGATATCCGCTCTGACTTGGCTAATGGTTTTTTCTTCAAAAAGAGTAAAGCGTTGCTGTTGAGCTTGTTTAAGTTCACTAATCACTTGCCCGTGAGTTTGACTAACTTGCGCGTGGTCGTCATTGAGGCCATTGTGGTGTATTTGTGCAACAGCCAACTGTTGCTTTAACCCTGTAATGACCTGCAAGAACTGTTCTTGTTGTTGCAACGTCAGTTGATAGTGTTTTACTTGTTCGCTTATTTCAGTAAACCAAGTAGAAAAAATTTCATTACTGGTTAGCGTTTCAGTGTTTTCGTTAAACAACGCTGCAAATGATACGCTACTTTGCTCGGTATTTACCTGCTTGGCGATGGCGGTAATATCGGCTTTAAAAGCAGTAAGCCCTTCGGCCTTAATTTTTTGCTTTTGTGTGAGAAGAACCGTTAATTGTTGCAAACTTATTTGGACATTTTCTTGATTATTTATCAGCAGTAAAGCTTGGTTTTCAAGCGTTGATTTATCTTTTTCAGCAGCGACTAATTGCTGCTGGCACTGCTGTAAATGTTGTTCAGCCTTTTGAAGCCTAACGTTTGTGTTAACAAAATTTTCTAGCTTATTTTCTCGCTCGCCAATAAAAGACTCAATAAAGGCCAAATCTGCTATTGGACAATCTAGATCGAGTGGCTGTGCTTTTGAGTGCCATTGACTGAATAAAACTTGTTGCTCTGTTAATTTTTCTTCTTGTTGTTTATCGGCAACGCCAAGTTCCGCCTTAAGCTGAGCTTGTATTTCTGCTTGAGCCTTGCCTTGCTGCTCTAATTGTTTTAATTGTTGCGTTAACTGATCAAACCTTTGCTGGTACTCAGACGATTCCCCCTCGGCTAATGATGAATATTCGTCAATAGCCGGATGCTCATTTGAACCACATAATGGACACGCTTGCTCGGGCTGAAGATTTTTACGATGTTCATTTAACGATAAAATAGTTTTTTGTTGATCGACAATAAGCATGACATCATCACGCCTTATCTGCACTTGTCGATATTGGTTTCTTAATTCAAGTACTTGTTCAGAAACGCGTTGATATTGCTGTTTTTTTTCTGCGTTATCGGCACTAGCATTAGCGACTTCGTTTGATAAAAAGTTAAAGCGACGAGCGCTTTCAAGGGCAGTTATTTGCTCAGCAATTTGCCCCTGTCGTTGTTGTATCTTGTTTTGTAAAGCTGATCGGTCATTCATCGACACTTGCGCTAGGACGTCGGTTATTTCTTGTTGATATTGTTCAAATCGCTCAATAAGACCATCTTGCACACTTTGCTGTTTATTGATCAAATTTTGCTGGGTTTCTTGTTGAACATTTAATTGTTGACGTTGTAAATGTAAGCTTTTTTGGTCACTCAGGATTTGCTGCACTTCATCTTCAGTGAGCGATAAATATTGATACTGACTTTGCCATAATGGCAGCTTCTCGGGCAAAAGTTTCAATATCTGATTATTGCTAATAAAGCCTTCATTTTTAATAAACTGTACTTGATGTTGTTCTTGCTCGTTAGCTAACTTGTCACAATTATTTTTTGATAATTGTTGAGCACTAGCTAACTCAACTAATTTATTGGCTGATTCTTCTTTTTGTTTAACCCAATGAAAGATTTTGTTATCCAGGGGGATCACTTCTTCAATGATCAGATTTTCAATGCGTTGATCGGCTAAATATTGAATGCCCTGCTCTTTCGTTAAGGCTTCATAGGCTTGCTGAGCGATAGTTGTTTGCTGTTCGATATTTTTACAACTAATTAAAAGTTCATTGTTACTGACCACTAATGATTTTTGTAATTGTATTTTTTGCTGATATTGCTCGAAAACAGGTCGCAATTTCTCAGCCGGCTTAGCTAAAGCCAATAAGCGTAAGTCATCTTCGGCGTCGCGCTCTTTTTGTGCTACACACTCAAGTTGGTTGTTAACCACATTAATACTGTTATGGTTTTCAAGCGACTTTTGTTGCCAAAGATGTGCTTTTTGCCACAAATCATGTTCAGTGGCCACTCGTTGTTCATCATCACCAAGCGTTGCAAGTTGTTGAGTCAACGAGGTTAATTCTTCTGCCGATAATATAACGGTACCTTGACTCTGTGCTTGTAATATTTTTAAGTCGTTACTGGCATTTTTATGGTTCAGATAGACTTGCTGTGAAACCTGCCCATAAATTTCAGTACCGGTTAACTCTTCTAAAAGTTCAGCTCGTTCGTTGCTGGGGGCATTTAAAAAAGCGGCAAACTGTCCCTGTGAAAGCATCATAGATTTGGTAAAACGAGAAAAATCTAAACCGGTTAAACTGGCTATTTCATTGCGCACTTGCGAGACTTTTGTTGCTATTATTTGATCATTCTGTGCTGTCGACATTGAAATCTCGGCAAGTTCCGCAATCGGTTTCTGTAAATTCCCTTCAACACTATTTTTAGCGCGTCGTTGACTCCAAAAAGCTCGATAAGCTTTACCTTTTACTTCAAATTCAACTTCAGCTAAACAACTCGCCGTATGGCGGGTCATTAATTGGTTTTGCTTATCTGAAATATTTAGACGGGGTGTTTGATGGTAAAGCGCCAAGCAAATAGCATCTAATATGGTGGTTTTTCCAGCGCCTGTTGGTCCTGTAATGGCGAACAAGCCACTATTGTCAAAAGGTGCTTGGCTAAAATCAATTTTCCACGCACCTTTAAGTGAGTTGATATTTTCAAATCGTAAACTTAATATTCTCACTTAATTTCACCTGCAACTTGAGATTTTTCACTGTGTTTTTCGCCTGTGGTATTTTGCTGTTGCACTTGCTCTAGCGTTTGCGCAAACATTTTTTCAAGTCGATCTTTTTGGCTTATCTCTGTATCTGTTTGCCAATTTTCTTGCTGTAATCGCGTTGAGAACACCTCGGCTAAAGATAATTCATTTAAGGTAATTTTCTTTTGGCTTTCTGGCATCGACTGCCTAGATGTTTTACTGCGTCGCACCAACAAGACCTCTACCGGTAGTTCTTTGACAAGCGCTTCAATGCGAGGGGTTAAATCTTGTAAATATTCAGCACTGTTAATCTCAATATCAAGCCAAATTTTTTGTTCTTTCTCTAATGAGGTCTTCGAACTATTGAGCTCGCTAACCAGCTTATTGATATCATCACTGAGCTGTTCTAATTTACTTTTTACCATCAATAAAGGTTGAAAACAGGGAATATCTTGTTCAATAACCTGACTCAGTTTTGCTTGTTCAAATTCTGCGATTAAGACTTTTTTAGTTTGACTTGCTTCATCAAAGCTTAAGGCTATTGGCGATCCGCAATAACGAATATGCTCAGATTTAGCAACCCGTTGACTGCGATGGATATGGCCAAGCGCTATGTAATCGGCTTGCGGAAAAGCATTGGCAGGGAAAGCTTCCAAGGTGCCAATATAAATATCGCGCACCGACTCACTACTGGTCACACCAACGGTGGTTAGATGCCCAGTGGCAATAACCGGTAATTTTTTTTCATCATTTACTGAAGAAATAACTTCTGCTTGGGTAAATAGTGTTTGATAGTGTTCACTAATCGCTTGCTGCAATGACTGTTGTTTATCTTTAACAGATTGCCCCGCACTGCTGCTAATAATATCGCGCGGGCGGATAAAAGGAATAGCACACAATATCGCCCCTGGTTGACCTTGTTTATTGTTAAGCGTAATGACTTGCTGATTTATCTTATCGCTAACACTGGTGATCACCTGACATGATAGATGTGACAATAACTGCTTCGACTCACCAAGCATGGCAACAGAGTCATGGTTACCGGCCAGAATGATTAATTGGCAGTTTTTTTCATGCATATTAACAATAAAATCAAAATACATTTCTCGGGCATAGCTAGGTGGCGTCCCGGTATCAAAAATATCACCCGCAACAATCACTGCATCAATGTCATGTTCACTAACTTGTGTGAGTAACCAATTTAAAAAATTTTGATGCTCTGCAGCACGACTTTTACCGTAAAAATTTTGGCCTAGATGCCAGTCAGAAGTATGGAGAATACGAAATTTCATAAAGTTATCTTAAGGTTTTAAACCTAGGTGTGAGTTATTTTTCATGGGTTTTTATGGTTTTTTTCTTACCGACAAAGCGAGTATAAAGTTGCTGGTGAGCTAGCTTTGAAAAAGTATCGGTGCGTGTATCATAAGCCTTTATCCAATCGATTAGCATGGCTAAATTATCATCCTGAGCTTGCTTTGATGGATATTTATGCGCTTCCCACGGACGATTTTCAGCATGGGTAATGCATGTATTAATCGTTATATCTAAGTAGATAATTTCGTTAGCAAACGCTTTCTTGTTAACGTTGTCATGGTCTACTGCATTATTATTAATCAGTAGCTCTAGTAAGTCACTGTAGCATCCTTCTATTACCCAATTTTCATGTTGTTGAGTAAATGTGTCAATTGCAATGGCTGAATCTGACAGGCATTTTCTTTGCGGTGGAGATGTTGCCAGCCAGGCGAGCGTATCAAGATCTAAATGTGCTAAGCCTTGTTTTGCCGCTATTTTTTTAGCTAAAGTCGACTTACCTGCTGCAGCATTGCCAAAAATAAGGATTTTTTGCAAGTAGCTCACCTTTTGTCATATTATTATCAAAGGTAGTGTACCTGAACCGATGATAAAAAATTAGCGTTTTAATGCAAAAAAAACAAGTTGATAGCGTTTATCCTTACTAACAACTAGCCATGATTTAAATGCGAATAAAGCTTAAGATTATAGGCTTAGGCAATAACAAAGGTTATCTGCTTAACTTGATTCGTAGCAAACAAGTGCCTGAATAAAAAGAGCGGTACTCTCGTATCGCCCTTTATCGACTTGCTTAAATATGACTACTTAAATGACTAAAAGCGATACGAAGCATTTAAGAAAAAGCTACGTCCATATAAATCATATCCCGATGAAGTCACCATGTTGCCACGGTTCGAGCCAGCAGTTAAATCCACTAACTCTGGCGCTTTATCAAAGACATTTTTCATACCTGCTGTCACTAAAAAGTCATCACCGGTATAAGTGACTGATGTATTAACATAAACCGCACTATCGGCAGAACAAACAGGTACCGTTTGCGGCTTACCAACTAAGTCTTCATTTTTAATAAAGACATCACATTTAGCCGTATCTCTGACATCATCAGCTGATTGAGTACCCGACATATAATTTGCCATGATCATCCAGTTCCATTCATCCATTGAAAAATTCAAGGTTGACACTAAACGATGCTCTGGCGTACCAAAATCTTCTAACAAGTCCTCAGATGATTCGCCTTTGAATATAGTGACTTCTCGTTCAGTTTGTAAGGTATATTGGTTGTCCCATGTCATTCTTACATTATCAAAGTTAGTCACGAACCGTGTATTAACATCAACACCTTTCGAGGTCTCTTCACCAATATTAATAAACGAGGTATCAATTAAATTTGGAAAATTAATCACGGGTGCATTACCACTGTTTCTTGAAATACGAGGGCAAAATGAGCTTTCCATATTAGGAGAATCAAAACAACGCTTTAAAATAGTCGCCGCACTAATTGTTCGAATAGTATCTTCAACCACTAAGCTGAAGTAAGTAACCCCAAAGTTAAACTCGTAATCCCCTTCAAACACCGGTGTCCACTTAAATGTTGCCGTAATATTTTCTGATGTTTCAGGTTTTAGGTCTTTAGCATTACCGCTTGAAGAGGTTGGGATACTGGGTACGCCACTCAAACCAATTTGAGTAAAGTCAGCACCTTGAGCACTACAGTTATCTAAAATTGTTTGTGAGCGATTTTCTTTAGAGGGATCATATTGGCTATTTGTCGTTAAAGATTCAGAGACCATACAAGGATCAGCACTACCACTTACACCTCCAAATTGGTTAGCAAGAAATTGCTCTCGTAAATTTGGTGCTCGAAAAGAGGTACCATACGAGGTGCTAAATAGTAAAGTTTCAGAAGGCTTGTAGGTAACACGTGCACGATTGGTTAATTCACTGCCAAAGTTAGACTCATCGGTATAACGAAGTGCCGCTTCAACTTCAAATAAATTTGCCCAGTTTTGATCGACCGCAATCGGTAATGATATCTCCGCAAAAACATCACTCACATCACGAGAGCCAACGGTTGCTCCTTCTGTTAAAGGATTCTCTGCCGCGACTAACCCTGTTGAACCTAGCATATCACCCGCAGAATCTATGCGATCTTTTCTGTACTCAAGTCCCATGGCAACGGTTGCAGCCGCACCTTTTTCAAAGTCAAAGACGTCACCGGTAACAAAACCTGAGAGCATTGATTGCTGAACAGTTGTTGTATTAATACGCGTACCGATTAAAAAGTCTTTTTCTGCTTGTGTAGCGAATGTACCGCCACCGTAGCTGCCGCCATTAAAGATAGATTCTGCAAAAAAGTCGACAGGAACACATTCATTGGCAGTAATAAAACCAATACCAGCTGGGGCATTAATTCCACAAATAGGGTTACCGGCATTGTCTAGACGCAATGTCCCTAAACTTAATGCTAGGTTAGTTTCATTCATTACGGGTTGAGTTTGATCACCAACACCGCGGTCGTATGAAACAAACACCTCATAACTCCAGCCCTTATTAGATAGCCAGTCACTGGTAAAGTCACCACGTAAACCAGTAACAAAGCGGAAGTGATTTAATTCAACCTCTCGTTTTTGTGGTAAGTCTTCTAAAGTCATGATGTGAGAAACATCATAATCTGGAAATGGGTTTAGTGGGTTATCAACTAAATTTAATGAGCCATCGGGGTTAGTGACTAAATTACCATTAGCATCTTCATGGGGGATATTAGCAGCTATTGTTGGATAAATTTGTTCAGTAGAAGCTAAGCTGGTTAGGTTACGATGGAAATAATAACCTTCGTAAAATATTTCTTCATCACCACCAAAAAAATCAGGTGAGTAGCTACCATTTACCGCCAGAGTAAAACGAGTTACTGGTTGAATTAAATCGGCTTCCATACGGTCAACAGCATCAGAATGTGCCGGTGAGTATATACGGCGGTTAAATTGATCTGAACTGGTAATATCAATGTTAGGATCATTTGGAATGGGTAAACCAAAAGCCGAACTAAAACCCGGAATACCAACATCAGATGAGCCAGGGGTGGTAAAAAAACCAATACCTGATGGATGCGGATAGGTCATCACTGGCGCGTTTGGATCATCAGCATTGTAACCGGTAATATCTAAGATAGAATTATCCCAAAAGCGGCTTGAGCACACCGAGGTTCTTTTGCCGTTGTCGTCTTCAAATATTTTACGAATACAATCGGTACGGTCTTTTACGGCGATGCGATCGCGCTCATAATAAGATGCAGAGAGGGTGAATTTTGATTTTTTACCTTCAAAACCAGTAATAAATGAGAAATCTTTTGTAGCGCCCCCACCGTGTTGCGTATCAGAAATATTTGCTGAAACTTCAAAACCATCAAAACTTTCTTTGAGAATAATATTAATAACACCCGCAACAGCATCGGCGCCGTAGATAGATGAAGCTCCTTCGGTGATCACTTCAATACGCTGCACCATATTAACCGGGATCAAACTTAAATCAGGTTGTGATGGAGCACCTCGCACACCTGATGAGCCCAATCGTCGACCATTAATAAGAATAAGAGTTCGCTCTGGGCCTAAACCACGTAAACCAACATTAGATGAACCGACACCACCACTTGGCGGTGCCTCTGATGCATTAGAGCCACCAGAGTTAGAGTTATATGAACCATCAAATTGTTGACCATTTGCCATTGATGTATTTTGTAATAAATCAGCGACTGTTCTAACGCCAGCTTTCATTGCATCTTCAGCCGTGATGACATGGATAGGTGAAGCATTTGAAAATTCTGCTTTTTTTAAGCGTGAACCCGTAACGGAAATTCGTTCAACTTCTTTTTCTGCGCCAACTTCTTCAGCAAAAACAGGCATTGATAACATTGAAGTAGATACACCAGCAAGCAGTGCGTATTTGATAGCTTTCGCTATTGGGGATGCTTTTGTCATAATATTATCCTTTAGTTAATTATATTTATTTTTATAATTATTCAGCTAATTCCTTAACACTGATCACTCAAGTACAACTTCGTAATATCCTTAACTAAACGTAACTTAAGTTAAACTGAACAAACTAACATTAGCCTAAACGTATAGAATTCATACCAAAAATAGTAAACAAATTTAAAAGGTTTACTTTTTCTGTAAACTTTTAGCAACACATTGATAAATAAAGTCACTCTAAAAATGAGTTGTAATTTAATTGATAGCTTCACCACTGATTTATATTAAAAATTCACGGGTAAAGTTTTAATAAATCATTAAAGAAATTCTTATATCTAACTGATCTCTATCTAGTTACTTTAAGATGTTAACTTTTTATTTTTTCTCCTGTTCATATTTTATTGAAAACAAACTTGACTGATTATTCCCCAAGCGTTATGTATAGTTAAAACAATAAAAGAAAATAATATAATGAAAATTATTCCTTTGCTGCTTATGCCAGCTTTTTTAATCAATTGTGCTTACGCGACCTCTATTTTTAATAGCGACATTGAGAACTTAATTGCCACATTAAAGGCGCCCACCCCAGTTATTTCAGACTTGAAGCAACTAACGGATGAAATAGGCGCTCGCTTAACAGGTACTCAGGCAAATAAAAAATCGGTTAACTGGGCGCTGAAAAAATTTCATGAAGCGGGTGTTACCGCTAAAAAAGAAAGTTTTACTATGCCAAGAGCTTGGTCTGAGAAAACGATTAGCGCTAAAGTATTTAATAGCCAAATAAATTTTTCACCTCGTATTGTTGCTATGCCTTTTACTAAAAAAACCCATTATCGAGGCCTGAGCGCTAAAATCGTCAATCTGAATAAAGGTAGCGTGGCAGATTTTGAAAAAATGAATATTGACCATTACTTAGCAGATAAATGGTTACTTATTGAGACCGATATTTTGGATGATGAACGCGGCATTTCAGGCCTTTTTCAAGAGTATAACAATGCGGTCATCATCGAAGAACAAGCGTTAGCGGTCAAAGCCACAGGTATTATTTATATGTCTTCTCGGCCAAAAAATCTCTTGTACCGCCACTTACCTAGCTCAGGGGTTGATAATAAATTAGCCATTGTTGTTATGGAAAGGGAAAGTGCCCTACGCACTCAACGCTTACTGAACTCAGGTGAATCACTAAAATTAACAGCGAAAATAAATATATTAGGTGAAAAGCCTTATCAAGCTAATAATGTTGTTGCTGAAATAAAAGGTGACACCTATCCCGATGAGATTGTCTTAATTGGTGCTCATATTGATTCTTTTGATTTGGGTACTGGCGCTCTTGATAATGGCGCTAATGTTAGTCTAGTGATAGATCTTGCACGCCAAATCACTAAGCTTGCTATAACACCTAAGCGTACTATTCGCTTTGTACTCTTTAACGGCGAAGAACAAGGTATGTACGGTTCTTGGGGGTACACTCAAACACATAGAGACGAGTTAGATAATCATGTTTTAGCCGCAACCATAGACATTGGCACTGGTGCTATTACTGGTTTTTTTATTAATGGTCGTGAAGAAATTAGAGCAACCATCGACAGTGTTTTGCATCCCGACGCAGAATTGGGTTCATTTAGCCAAATAATCGATCCGGTTGTTGGCACTGACAATTATGACTTTATGATGCAAGGTATCGCAAACCTTGTGGCTAACCAAGCAGACGCTAACTATGCATCTAATTATCATGCTCAATCAGACACCTTTGAAAAAGTAGACCAACAACAATTAAAATTGAACGCCGCTATTATGGGGGCAACTATTTTAGGTATTGCTAACCTTGACCAGATCCCTTGGCAACGTCAAACCTCAGAGCAAGTGGTAAAAATGGTTGAAAAATATAACCTTGAACAAGCGATGAAAACCTTTGGTTTACAACAAAGCTGGCAAGAAAACAAACGTGGTATTCAACACTAAAAGCTCGTCAACTTGTTTTAAATACTTTTCGCCGCTCGATAGCAATATCTAGCGGTTTTTTGTTGATAGAGGAAAAAACTCATTCTACGACAGTAGAAAGCGGCTATATCGATGATATTGTCTCTTATTAAGGAAGGGGATAAATACTCATCTATTTAGTTATTAACTTGATGAGCGGCCAAGTACTTTACTACAAGCTAAAACTTCTTTATCTACTCTAGCGTGCTTTAAGCGCCTTTTTTAAAATAAAGGTCGTTTTTTTATTAATATTATCTATACTCCATCAAAATGTTATTAATGGAGTAATAATATGAAGAGAATGCCAACTGCTCTGGTAAAAACTTGGTTATTTCTGCTTAAAAGTAAAGACCCCAAACTCGCAAGACAAAAATTCATTGCTTATCAAAAAATCAAAAAATCATTCGGCAGTGCTGACCTAGCACAGTTATATCTTGAACAAGATAGGGATAATGACATAGAAGTCGTTATTATTTAAACAAAAAAAATGAGTAGGTGCTAACACCAACTCACTTTATATCAAGCCTGATATATTTATTTGAATATTTACATTTGTTTATCAAGCCGTACTGAGCCATTTTCCAAATAAATGAGGCGGATAGCGTCATTACGTTGAAAAATCATTCTTGAGTCTAAGTATTGTATGACCATAAACTCCTTACCCTGGTCAGTTTTTATCATTAATTCAACTAAATGAAGCGTCTTACGGTGGTATTGTGGGTTTTTATTATTGGCCATAGAACCGCCTAATAAAGCACCAAGGACAGTAGCAACATCTCGGCCACTACCACTACCAAATTGATTGCCAACCGCACCACCAATAAGCGCACCACCAAAAACTTTCCAGCCTTTGTCTTTATCTTCGATAAGTTCTACTTCAGTAATATTTCTAACCGATTGTACTTTTCCAAAGAGAACTTTTTCGACAGGTACGGCTTTGTTTCTGTCATATTGCGCATTCACTATTGGACTTAATAAAATCGTTAATAGGCACAAACAAGAAAATAGCTTTGTTTTCATGATCTCCCCCTAAATATTTAATATCAGCTCTTACCAACCCACTGATGCTTTAACTTTAGTTTTGCGAATTTCAGTTTCGTCAGCCCATTCAACTAAGCCACTTTCTAAATCCATTAAACGTAGTGTAAATTTATAATAGACATCAGACTTGTCTTTGTTAGATTTTACAATACTTGATAAGTTCCCATAAAGCATATACTCAGCGCCAACTTGCTTACCAAATTGCACAGCTTTATTGGTGTCAACCATACCACTGTCTTGTTGAAATTTTATTTGTTCACGAGCCGCTTCTACTCGCGCCATATCAACAAAGCGAAACTTGCCTGAACGTAGTAACTTTGTGGAAATTGAATCAGTAATTGATTCAGTATCAATATGTTCGCTGGTTTTATTTTTTAGGCGCTCAACGAACATGATCGGACGTTTATTTTGCGTTAACGTACCTACAACTGGCGACAATAATAGCGAGTCAGTCATTTCTCCAGCAACTTTTTGTAAGTCAGTAGAGCCAAAGTTAATATCGGTCGTCTCAACCGCTGTCGCATCACCGTAGCGAACAACTGACTTTTGTGCACAACCCGCCACAAGGGTAATAGCTAAACCAACAGTAGTAGCAATCATTAATTTTTTCATAAGTACTTCCTTAATATATAACGTAATAAATTTTAATATTTAATATCTATAAGCTTTTTCTGGGATTTCTCTCACGTAAACAGTGAACGAAGCAACCTGTTCATTCGGTGCGAGTCCACTTAAGCTTGTTGACTGAAAACCATGTAATTCAAGTGGCTTCCAGGGTGTTTTTCGTGATTCAATCACAAATCCTTGCGCATCAAACCAGTTAAAGTGGTATTGCAATTTCAATGACTTTTTATAGGTACTGTTAAGCTGTAGATTTATTTCTAGTAAACCATTGGTTTTTCTTGATTTTACATCAATAATTTTTAGCTGTTGTGCTAATTTAGGGTTATGGACCTCTAAATGCTTCGAAAACTCATCACCTTGTGTCATCGCACTGGTACCGATACCCGAGGTTATTGGCGCAGCGCAACCCAGAAAAAATATTGAGCTGAACACGGTAATAGCTGAAATTCTTATAAAATAATGCATATTTTTATCCTTACAAATTTATAGTTTGATAACCGGTAAAGTTACCCAGAGCGGTAAAATTAATGAGCGTCGTTCTATTTTCTGCTACGTCAATGTCAACGAGCTGCTTTTTACCTGCATATGAAATCGTCAATTTTTTCTGACCTACCGCAACATTATCCAACCTCATTATTTGCACATTATCGGGCAAACTTGACCAACTGCGAGTATCGGCTTTTTCTGAAGCAATATTATAAAGGCTGGCTAAAATATTACCGACATCACCACCCGACTTGCTCAAATTCTGACGTATCTGCTCTTTGGCGACTAAACGTATCGCTTGTCTTGTTACCAAACCCGGCAATTTTTCTTTTAAGTCTTTGCTTGCTAAAGACTGAAGCCTGACAATTTCTTGCGAAAGGTAACTTTTTTCATCAATACTGATACTCAAAGGTATTAATGCCGGTAAGCGCCCTCGATAAACAGGTAAAGCAAAAGTGAAAAATTTAAAATCTGAGCGAGTATTAAAGATAGGTAAATTTAAACTTGCCTCTTCTTTTGCACTAACAATTCCTTGTTCAAAAATAACAACTATTTGACCTGTGTTTATTTTATTTTGCCCTTGATATCGACCAAACCTTTGCTCAAAGCGGGCAAGTTCTTCATTCATATTTAGCTTATTAGCTAATCGCAAGACATCTTGTTGCACAAACGTATTATTGGGATATATTTCTAGTGCTCGCTTATAGTCAATATAGGCATCATCAAACTTTTTAGCTGTTTCATACAATAAACCCGAAAGATAAAAAGTATAAGCATTTTGAAAACTGTTTTTTAGATCACCAATTAAGTTATCCATTGATGGGAAGTTCTCATATAATTTATTACTGTTGATGCCTTTTTCGGCCATTTCTTCTTCAGCTTTGTAGAGTTCAGCTTGATTAGTTTTTAATGCACGTTCTTGCACTAAATTAGCTCTGCGCACTTCAACCAAAGCGCCCTCTAAACTGCCTTGATATAAATAATTTAGCGCTTGATAAGAATGCAACATACCTTGCTCGTATGAAGGTATTTCATAGCCAATAGCATTGTCATTAGTCACCACCGCACTGACTTTTTTCAAGCCACTGCTTATTTGTATTTTCGCTGCTTGCTCTTCAGCCTGAACTTGTTGGTAGGCTAATTCAAAACTTTTTTGACTCGCCAGCCAATCATGAGAAAGAAACTGTAAACGGGCTTTTTCTAGTTGGCTCAAGGCATAATTATTATGCTGGCGATTAACCGAGATAACTGATGTTGTCGCAACAACGAAATCACCTCTTAACTGAGCTGAACGAGATTCTTGCATCTGTTGACTGTAACCAAAAAACAAATCACTCATGCCTATAGATGTACAGCCAACAAGCGTCGCTACTGAAAACATAAGACAAAATTTTATTAATAACTGTTTACACATAAAATTTTCAAGTAACCCTTAATGATGAAGACATTATAACACTTTACTAGCTAAGCCTGCGCTTGATTCGCTAGATGTAAAATTAATACGAAACAGCCTAATAGGCAATACAATAATTGTGAGTAAATTGTAAGAATTTTGTAATGTTCTGAGAGTGTTAACCGTTAGCAAAGCTTGATTGCCCTATTATTGACATATTTGGTCAGTACTTTGCCCTAATACCGCCCCCGCTAACGCTCAATGCTTTGCTTTAATATCATCTACTACTTACACAAAAGAGCAAGTGATGTTTACTTCTAGAAAAAACCGACAATTTATAGATTACCAAGACTCATACTATTACCGACAACAGAATAAAAAACGTCGAAATAAATGGTTAAAGTTATCACTGCTAGTGTTTCTTATCCTATTGTCTTCTTTGGCTTTAGTGCGTTATGCGCAAAGTAGTGAAATGGCTTTGACTGAAAATACAGCCAATAATAATACGCTTATTTATGGTCCACAATTATTATTTGATCACCCAAATCCAGCAAAGCAAGCCAATTTACCCCTTGATATTCAGACCAATGTTGAGATTAATGGTTTAATTGCTTATGTAGAAATAAAACAAACCTTCGTTAATCCTCATGCGATTGCTTTAGAAGGAACCTATCAATTTCCCTTACCTGAAGATGCTGCAATAAAACGGTTAATGATAAAGGTTGGCGATAATGAGATAGTTGGCGAGATAATGGCAAAAAACACCGCTAAGGTTGTATATCAACAAGCGAAAAGCCAAGGAAGAAAAGCGAGCTTACTCGAGCAACAACAAGCTAATTTGTTTATCAATAAAATTGCTAATATTCCACCACAAGCAAGCGTTATTGTTACGCTAACTTTTATGATGCCAGTCTCTTTTTCACAGGGTAATTTTGATCTACGATTACCACTAGCAATGACTCAAAGGTACCAACCCAAATTATCCCAGCCATTATCTGAAAATCCACAAGTAGCAAAAGCTTCTGAGCTTACAGAGCAACGAATAGCGTACTCTGCAGATAAATTACCTGCACAGCTGCAAGCATCAACCACAAAAGCGCCTAGCCACTTACCTTCAATGGCCAGCAGTCAATCATCTATTAATATTTCCTTAAATTCGGGTATTGCGATTACTGCGATTAGTAGTGCTAGTCATAAAATAGTGATGCGCGCGTTAAACTCCCATCAAAATGCTTACTTTATTACCTTAAATCAGGCCGAAATGGTCGCTCATAAAAGTTTCGTTCTAAGCTGGCGATTATTAGCCAGTGAGCAAGCTAAAATTAGCAGTTTTACTGAACAAGTAGCAGATGAATATTATACGCTGCTGACCTTTTTCCCGCCAAAGACAGACCTTGCACAAGTGATCGCACGAGATATCATTTTTATCATTGATACCTCAGGTTCTATGCAAGGTTCGGCTATGGAACAAGCAAAAGCGAGTCTCTCGTTAGCTATATTACAACTTAACGATAAAGACAGTTTTAATATTATCGCTTTCAATGACACTACCGAATTACTCTTTTCCGGCACCAAAATGGCTGCAGGTCATCATATTAAAAAAGCGCAACAATTTATTAGTCACTTAATGGCCGATGGTGGCACTGAAATGTACCGTCCCTTGAGTAACGCTTTGATGATGAAAAAAAGTGCTGTGCAAGCAGCGCAGGCTATTCGCCAAATAGTTTTTATTACCGACGGAGCTGTCGCTAACGAATTTGAACTTATGCAACTGCTTGAAAATGCCCAAGGTGATTTTCGTTTATACACCGTTGGCATAGGCGCTGCGCCCAATGGTTACTTTATGAAGAAAGCCGCTCAATTTGGTAGGGGTCGCTATGTTTTTATTCAAAGCCAAAGTGATGTTCAACAAAAGATGAGCGACTTTATGACTAAAATAAGTCAACCCGCAATCACTAATATCGACTTAATCATCGACAGCCGAGTTCATCAACACCTCGAGGTTTATCCTAAAAGCATCCCTGATTTATATTTCGACGAGCCCTTGCAAATAGCGATAAAATCTCAGTTTCCTATCACGAGTTTGCAATTAACAGGTGATACCGTCAGTGCGCCCTGGCACCAAGAATTAATTATTGATAGCGAGCAATCTTCAACCGGTATTTCATCCCTTTGGGCGCGTAGAAAAATAGAAAGCTTACTCGATAGCTTAGTCAGCGGAGCAGATAAAGCTAAGGTGAAGTTTCAGGTTATTACTACCTCACTCAAGCATCAAATCATATCGCCCTATACCAGTTTTATAGCCTTAGAGAAACAGCAAAAAGACGGATTATTACTCGCTAAGAATACCGTTTTTCAAGCCCATGAAAGTTTAATGGTCGCTATGCCTAAAACAGCATTAGGGTGGAAATTACAATTTCTGCTTGGCATGGCACTCTTGTTATTGGTAACTATGAGCGAGGCTATTATATTGCGGGGTTATCAGTGTATTAAATTAAGGGGTGGTCAACCTTGAAAAAATTAATTAAAACATCCTTATTGATCATCGGTAGCTTGCTGTGTTTACAAGCCAGTTGGTTGCCTACTAAAGCTTGGTTATCTCAGCAATTAATTAATTATAGCTGGCATCAGACACTGGCTTTACAGCAAAGAATAAAACCTTGGCCATGGGCTGATACCTACCCTATTGCCGAGCTTTCATTTAAACGCTTAGCAAAGTCTCTGGTGATACTTAATGGCGGCGACCCAACCACACTCGCTTTTTCAGCCGGCGCTATTGCTCCTTTCAACCAGGTCAGCCGTGCTCAACCTTTTGTGGTTGCTGGCCATAGAGATAGCCACTTTTCATTTTTAGACGAGGTAGATATGAAGGATATTATTTCATTAACTGACCGATATGGTCAAAGCCAGCTTTATCAAGTTGAAGCGATTAACATTGTTGACGCTTCAACAGGTCAAATGCCCCTGCTAGCTGATGACTCATCATTAATATTAATCACTTGCTACCCTTTTAATAACTCGAGCAGTAATAGCAATGAAAGGTATGTGATAACCGCAAAGTTACTTTAAGGGGATAAGTGGTTACGGGTCATTAAGCCAATAACCCTATTATTACGGTATTTAACCTTATAAAATCTATCAAGAAGTACCGACGGCTATTTAAAGTTTATCCCGTTAACATTAATTGCCTGAGGGGGTTGGTAAAATGATTATCTAAGCTATAGTTTAAAATATGATGAATGAAATTATAAAATTTATGAAAGGACTAAAGAAAAATTTAGCTTTTGGCTTAGTATTGTTATTGGTATTTTACTGCGGCCAAGTATCTGCAACTAAGATCA
This sequence comes from Colwellia sp. BRX8-5, assembly GCF_014077325.1. Classification (NCBI taxonomy): domain Bacteria; kingdom Pseudomonadati; phylum Pseudomonadota; class Gammaproteobacteria; order Alteromonadales; family Colwelliaceae; genus Colwellia; species Colwellia sp. BRX8-5. Next base: position 140,021 of record NZ_JACGVR010000005.1, on the reverse strand, counting down.
GCATTCTTACTGAACATTTGGCTCCTTTTCAAATTGTCACGACCAATGCAATAGAAGGCTTGTCAACAGAAATAGTCGAAGCGACGTTAGCACAAGCTCAGTATGAATACGCCATCAGTGCTCACCCATGGGCGTTGTCTTATAGAAGAGCACAGCATGGAAAAAACACCTGTATATATTCACTTGCTCGTATCCCAGAGCGTGAGCCTTTGTTTAAGTGGGTTGGACATATTGCTTCAAGTACCATCTCTCTTTATTCCCTTAATAATAGTCAGATAACTATCTCTGCTATAGAAGAAGCTAAAAAATATAACATTGCGGTGATACGTGATGATGTTACCCACCATTTTTTATTATCAAAAAAATTTATTGAAAACCAAAACCTTTATGTGGTTGACAATTATGATGCCTTATTAAAATTATTAGACCTATCTAGTCGCCATATTGATTTAGTTGTTCTCAATGATGATTTACTTAGAAATAGAGTAAAAGACTTGGGAGAAACAACAAAATATAAAAATGTATTTCAGTTCAAGGCGTTAACACTAAACTTTCATTTTGCTTGCAGTTTAAACACAGAGCAAGTCATTGTAGATAACCTTATTAATGCAATGATGCTACTTGAGCAACGTGGTGTATTGTTAACTATCAGGAAGAAGTGGCAAAAAAACATGGTGAGTTTAATTAATTAAATACACATTCCAGTAAAATTGGTGGTTAGCTGTGTGCTATTAACACTATTCTCGTATACGTTTAATCGCAAGTTGAACAGTTATCTTTTCATAATAAGAGAGCCGTAATGAAACAACGTAATAAAAATATGCTAGTAAAATTTATTACCTTGATGACGTTAATAGGCAATGTTTTTCCACTTTCCGGGCAAACACTCCAGATTGAAACAATCAATGTCGCTCCCTTTGGCTTTATTGGGGACAATAGTAAGCCAACTGGAATGATGTTCGAAATAAGTAATAGAATTGCCGAAGTAGCAGGGCTTAACTATACCAATAAGATAATTCCTTATGCTCGTACTATTATTCACCTGAAACAAGGCAAATCAGATTTTGTGCTACGTTTCAATAATGATCAGTTGCCCGTGGTCTCCATCCCATTAGTCTCAGTGATCACTATGCCAATTATTATCCTGTCTAGGGCGGGAACTCACTATCGAAGCCTAAAGGATCTCCATGGAAAAACAGTGGGAGTGGTGCGAGGCGGTGAATTTGATGTCAATTTTGATAATGATACCGCCATTAATAAAGTTGAAGTCAATAATTACACACAAATGCTAAAACTGTTAATCAGTGGTCGAATTGACGGCTGTATTGGTACCAATGTTGGATTATATTACAACGCTAAGCAACTTGGCATAAAACCTGAGGTATTGAATTCACCATTACAACTAAGTTTCAAAGATTTTGTACTTCATTTTTCTAAAAAGAAGATAAATACCCAGACAATGAAAATATTAAAAAAATCAGTAGAAAAGCTTAAAAGTAATGGGGAGATCCAGACAATCGTCAACAAATACATCGGCGATTTCAAATAGCGGCTTTCATCAAGCCATTAATCAATTTTTGTTAATCGCTTGAAATCGAGAGCGGCGTTAAATATTGACGATATTGAATTTTTATATTTTAGAAAAAACTAATAGCCGATTATTCGCGGGCATTGGATGATCGTCAATTAACTCAAGTCCTGCTCCCGTTGCCAATAATAAGACTGCCTCAATATCTCTAATACCGCTATCCTTATCTCTTTCTTTAAGCCACACATCGAAGTCTGCGTTACTCTCACTAGAGAACTGCCCTTGATAGTTAAAAGGTCCGTATATACAAATACTTGCTGAAGATGATAAGTTTTGCGCAAGCCCCTCAAAAAACTTAACCACTAATGGCCAGCTAATGATATGCAGTGTATTAGCGGTATATACGCCATCAAGGGGGGCATTTTGATTAAGCTTAGGCCAAGTTCTATTTAGATCAACGACGACCGGCCTTTTTACATTCAACCACTTGCTTTCATCGAGCCAGGCATTAATACCCTGATGGTTTATTAGTAAATCACTGGTTTGCCAGGTTAGATGGGGTAAATTTGGACCAAAAAAGGCCGCGTGCTGCCCTGTTCCTGAGCCAATTTCAAGGACATGCTTAGCACTTGCAAACACTTTCGTTAAAACATTCAAAATAGGTGATTTATTGTTTTCACATGCTTGGGAAAAAGGTTTATTCATTATTTTTCTTAAGTTGATTCATTGGTAGCTAACGTTTTGAAAGGTAACGCCTGCTGGCATTGCTGCTGGTACGTTAGCATATGCTGTTGCTCTTGATGACAAAAATTTTTAATTGCTGCCTTAAAAGCTGGGTGTTTTATCCAGTGGTAAGAGTAGGTTAATGTTGGTTCAAAGCCCCGTTGAATTTTGTGTTCACCTTGAGTACCCGGGTTAAAAACTTGCAAGTTGTGTTCAATACAAAACTCGATACCTCGATAATAACAAAGCTCAAAATGTAAATTATTATAATGTTTAGTACAGCCCCAATATCGCCCATATAAGTGAGTATCATCATAAAAAAAGAGCGCACAGGCGATGTCTTCTTGCTGATGACTGGCGATGATCAATAAAATATTATCAGTCATACTAAGCACTATTTGCTTAAAAAAATCATAGCTCAAGTGTGGTTGATGACCCCGCTTTAAATAAGTTAATTGATAAGTTAGATAGAAAAAATCAAGTTCTTGTCGGCTAATTTCGCTATTTTTCAGTTGACGAATTTTAATCTCTTGTTGAGTAATAGACAGCCTTTCTTTGCGAGTGTTTTTTCTTTTGCGCGAAGTAAACGTACCTAGAAAGTCGTCAAAGGTTTTATAATCACGATTAAACCAGTGAAATTGCACCGTATTACGTTGATAAATATCCGCTGGTAAAACTGTTTTTATTTCATCACAGTATAATATATGCCAACTATTAATATTTTCTTGCTGGCAATGTTCAATGAGCGGTGCAAACAACTCATTTATTTGGAATTTTTCTGAAAGTAATTTATTACTGGTTACGGGGGTAAAGGGAATAGTTGCGACTAATTTAGGGTAATAATTTATCTCATTGCGTTGATAAGCCTCGGCCCAATCCCAATCAAAAACATACTCCCCCCAAGAGTGGCTTTTCAAGTACATCGGCATAACGCCTGTGACATCACCGTTTGTTGATGTCACTAAATGATGAGCTTGCCAACCTTGTTTAACACTAACTGAGTCACTTTTTTCAAGCGCGCTAAAAAACTCATAAGCAAGAAAAGGGCTAGGTGAATTATTTAACGCCTGCCAATCAATAGCACTTATTTTGTCAATATGATTAAGAAAATTAATATTTATATCAGCATTCAATCGCGTTTTACTCAACAGCCAATGGCTGTTTATCTAGCAATAGTGACTTAATTTTACTGTCAAAATAGCATTATTAAAGGATGTTGCGTCAATGATAGCGCTATTTTTTCTCGAAATGTATCACTAAGCCATATTTTTAAGTTATCAGGGGTGGCAAAATAAAAAATAGCCAACAATAAAAAGAGTTCTAATACTAAGTAACGCAGCCTGATATTTCGCTGAAATATATAGAGTATCTAGTACTAGAATTTATTTAACAGCACTTATACAATACATCTTTATAGTAAATAAAGGTGAATTTCCGGTGTCTGAGAAAGTGATAAACTTCGAGTTTGAAAAGCACAATAAAAACAGTATTCGATATAAAGAAGTACCTGAGAATGGAATGCCCCCCGTTTTAGGGTCTATCTATGTGCAAAAATGGTTTGCCGGTGACAATAAAAACATTGAAATAACCATTAAAACAAAAGATTAAACAACTAAAGTCCGCTCCCTACTCTATCGCGCATATAGGCGGTGCTGTATTAAGGCAACGTGCAGTTGAGGTTGAGGTTTAAAATATTTAAGATGAGGAGTGCCAGCAACGGCCATGATCAATCCTGAAGTATTGACCTTATCAGCTTAAAGAAAAAAAGGTTGAGAAGACTGTTTAAGTGTACCTAAGATGCGCAGTTTTGTGCCATGGTACAGTGACATCAGATTCCGATATTATCACTGACAAGGTATTGAACAACAAAAAGAATTAGCCAGTTTTTCAGCATGAATTTGAACGGTTTAACTTTTATTGACAAAGTAAAGTCGACAACAGACTTTGTCAGTGAAAATAAATGGTATAAACAGATAATTGGTGAAAACGTTAACAACTAATTATGCTCTTTACTGGCTTTAAGTTGACTATCAATAGTGGCTAGATAAATAAAAATAAAGCTTTATACTGCCTATAATGATGAAATTTATAAAAATAATACCTTTACTTTTCCTTTACTCATTAAGTGCATTAGCACAATCGAGCGCAAAGCCAGATTTGGCGTTATTGGAAAAGGGCAAAATAATTCTAACCGTAGCTACGGAAAATATTGGTTACTACCCATTTTACTATCCAGAAAATGGTGAAATAAAAGGTTTTTCGGTTGAGGTTCTTAATTATATTGAAGCGCATTCAAACTATGATTTTGAGTTTATTATTCTCCCTTGGCCAAGGGCCGTTCACTTGGTTGCAGAAGGCAGGATCGATTTAATACTGACCTTATTTAAAACACCGAAGCGCGAACAAATGTATCATTTTATTGAGCCTTCTTATGCTAATGAAATTAATCAATTATTCACTTTAAAAGATAATAATTTTGAGTTTGATGGAAAATTAAAACAACTAACACCCTACTCTGTCGGCACTATTAGAGAATATTCCTACGGCGAATATTTTGATGGTGCCAGCTACCTAAATAAATTGCCCGCATTAACAGAAGAAGTACTTTTAAAACTGTTGCTCGGCAAACAAATAGACATGTTAATCAGTAACCCATTAGTGTTTAATCAATTAATTTTAAAAGAAAAGGTTGGCGCCCAGGTTAAGGCGATAGAGCCACATATATCAATGACTCCTGTCTATATGGCGCTAACTAAGAAGAGAAAAGACTCGCTAGCAATAAATACCACACTTGGGCAACTCACTGAGCAGTTAAAAGCGTCTCCTTACTATCAAGAATTACTCAATAAATATCAGTTGAATTTTAAATAATAGAGTTAAATTAAAGACACTGCGGGTTTAGCTTACTAACACCATTACTTTTCAGCAGATTAAGCTGATATTATCGGTTTATAATTTGCTATTACTTAGTTAAAAATCCTACTATCATTCAATGATAGTCTCAATCATAATTACGGAGTCTACAATGTCTACAGATACCTATGTACCACCAAAGATATGGGAATGGAATAAAGAGTCTGGTGGTAAATTTGCCAGTATTAATCGCCCTATTGCAGGAGAAACGCATCAAGGCGACTTGCCCGTAGGTAAGCACCCTTTCCAGCTATACTCGCTGGCTACCCCTAACGGTGTCAAAATTACCATTTTATTAGAAGAGCTATTAGCGTTAAATATAGCTGAAGCCGAATACGATGCGCACTTGATTGATATAATGGCCGGTGATCAATTTAGCTCAGGCTTTGTTGATATCAATCCCAACTCTAAAATACCGGCTTTAGTTGATAATAGTGGCGATAATAAACTGCCCATTTTTGAATCTGGCGCGATACTTCTGCATTTGGCTGAGAAGTTTGCTGTATTCATACCCAAAGAGCCGTTACTTAAAGCACAATGCTTATCATGGCTATTTTGGCAAGTGGGTAGTGGCCCTTATTTAGGCGGTGGGTTTGGTCATTTTTTTGCTTACGCACCCGAAAAATTTGAATATCCAATAGAACGTTTCACTATGGAAGTTAAACGACAACTCGATGTACTCGACCGTCATTTAGCCAATAATAAATATATGTGTGGCGAGCAATACACTATTGCAGATATCGCTATATGGCCATGGTATGGAGCATTAGTACAAAATAAAGTCTATGAAGCTGCAGAGTTTTTACAAACGCAATCCTATAAAAACTTATTGCGATGGACAGAAGAAGTTGGCAATCGAGCAGCTGTTAAGCGTGGTTTAATGGTCAATCGTACTTGGGGAGAGTTAGAAGAACAATTACATGAACGACATGATGCCAGTGATTTTGAACTTAAAACTCAAGACAAGCTAGTCGATTCTCAATAATCAACTCGGGTCTTTAGCCTGATAGTTGTGCTGCCAAAATTTTTTACCCGCAGGCTCATTGACTAATGAGCCATGACCAACTTTGGCGATAACAGGAGCAAAAAATTTAAAAGACAAAAATATCATGACTCACTGCTTATTCCTTAGCAGGAGTCTTGATTTATTATCGGATTTATTTAATGTAGATTCGAATATACTAGGTGTTTAATTCGTATTTATCGAAGTATTAAGGCTAACTTATACGCTGAATTTAGCCTTAATAACTTATACTAACAAGCAGATAAACCGCATAAGAAAACGTTAAATTTAACATTAAAATTAATGTTTTCATTGGGGTAAACGGACACTGCAATTCAAAATTATATGTAAGAAGTCAATAAATTATGATTCTGGCTTAATTATCTCGTTAGCCTGCGTACTTTTCTTTTTTATTAACCAGTACGTTACTCCAAGAGAAATAGTCACCAAAGCAAGACCAACAATTTGATCTGCAGAAACAAGTTTAAGATCTAACACAATAACTTTACGGGCAACTGCCATCAATGCTGTGGCAACAACCAATTCTACCGGGATAACGTTTGAGCCAAGGTACAAACGAATATTGATAAAGATTTCAACCGCGATTAACACCACCATAAAAGCGCCAAAAGTTTGTAAAATATCATCAATATCTAAAAGAAAATAAGGCGGCATCGATAGTTTCAAATAGAGTACATAAACCACATCAGCGATACTCCAATAGATCACTAATACCATTAACAAGGCCAGTATTCTTATCGCAAATCGAATCGAGCGATGCAGTACCTTTAACAATGGATCTGAATGATTTTCAGGTAATTCTTCGTGTCTCATGGATCTTCCTATATGAAAAGCAGGGTAAATATATCGATATATCTATGTTCATAAAGCCATAACGTTATGATCATAGAAAATATCAATATTGAAAATACGGCTCGAAACTAGCAAATATTCGCTATCATAGCCCGCCCAAGGTCAATATAAGCGTTAACATCTTCATTCATCCCCTTGGTTTTAATATGATCAGCAAAACCAAGTCGCGCCGTCATAGCTAGCCAAAATATGGCACTAATTAAGCCAGCAATACGCCACAAATTAGTCTTAGCCCACTTAAGCGCCAACGTAATAGAGAGGACATAGATAACAAAACCCGCAAGTTTAGATGATGCCCAACCATTAACGAAAGGATACAAATTAAGCGGGTTAACGATCACCAAATAAATAAAAGTAACAGCAAATAACGTATATAAAATATGTGGTCCAATTTTTAACAGTTTGTTGTTAGCTTTTTCAGACCCTTTCATCATTAACACAAAGTTAATGAGAAAAAGAACAAAAGTAAGTGTAATTATGGTTATGTGTAGATGCTTAATTATCATGTACATGTGGTTGTTCCCTAAAAATTCATTATTTATTTAATACTTAGGCTGTCAGTATATCGTTTATTTACCTAAGCAACTGCTATCTTTTATATTATTTTAATAAGTTCAGCCAAGATAAGCTGAGCATATTCATTGCACAAGTTTCTCTGTTGATAAGTTTTTGTGTCATGCAAGCATTTAGTCAAGCTTACTGTGCTTTTTTTCTAGATAAGTTAGCGAGGCTTCTAAAGCTTCATAGCGCAATGAATAGATATTATCATTGGCGACTAAATCCAATACATTACACTTTTCGAGCTGTTGATGTGTTTGCTTATTTGGGCATAATAAAAAAACTTCACATTGACCATCTTGAGCATCTTTTACTGCGTTTTCTAGCGCAAGTCCTACCGTTTCATCAATCATAGGGACATCCGTTAAATCGAGGATCATGACCTCAAAATCTGCAACACTGGTATGCTGACGAGAAATAGCTTTTGATACACTAAAAATCATCGGCCCTGATAAGTAAAAAAATAACACCTTACCATTCGCTTTATCGAGTAAGCCGCGTTCAAGCACAGTTAATGGCACATCATTGCCATCAGCATCACTAATTGCTTTAACCTTTCTGGCTTGCTCTCGACTTAAACGCTCAATAACAATGATATTAGAAATGAAGACACCAAGACCTACAGCGACAATTAAATCAACAAAAATAGTTAATAACATAACACCATACATAATGGCCATGCCCTGAACACTGACTTTATGAGCACGTTGAATAAAGCTCCAGTCAAGGATATTAAAACCTACATAAACGGCAATCCCCGCTAACACAGCCATGGGGATAGGCTCAGTTAGACCTGCAGCCACTAACACCACTAATGCAAGTACCAAGGCGCGAATGATACCTGACACAGGTGAGCGTGCACCCACTTGAATATTAGTCACGGTACCCATAGTTGCGCCAGCGCCTGGTAAAGCACCGAACAAGCCAGAGATCATATTAGCGATACCTTGTCCGCGTAACTCCCTGTCGGGATCATGTTCTTTTCGTGTTAATGAATCACCAATCACAGCAGTCAATAAGGTATCAATGCAGCCAAGTGTGCCCAGGACCAAAGCATCTATCACCATAGTAGTAAAGATGTCGACGTTGAAATGAGGAATAACTAAAGAAGGTAAACCTGCCGGTATCTCACCAATTCTGCGGATGTCATCGCTGTTGAAAAAAATTAAAGAAAGTACAGTAACAACAACTAATGCGACCAGTTGAGCCGGAACATATTTGCGGTAATGTTTAGGTAAGTAAAATAAAATACCTAAAGTAAGTGCCCCTAAAAATAATTCACTGAACTTAATATTTACGAGTATATTAGGCAGTGCTGATAAGCTTCCCGTAACGCCACCAGAAGGTGTCTGATGCCCTAATAACGGAGCTAACTGCAAGATAATTAAAATAACACCTATGCCTGACATAAAGCCAGAAATAACACTATAAGGCATTAACGTAATATATTTTCCAAGCTTTAGTGTGCCAAGCAACATCTGAAATGCACCGGCCATCATCACAATAGTAAATGAAATTGCCATGCCTGTTTCTGGATATTTTGCCATCATGCTGGTTAATATGGCTGTCATAATAACGGTCATTGGACCGGTAGGCTCTGATATCAAACTAGATGAACCACCAAACAATGCGGCAAAAAATCCAACCATTATCGCGCCCCAAAGCCCAGCTTCAGCGCCAGCTCCTGACGCAACACCAAAAGCAAGTGCTAAAGGCAAAGAAATAATTGCGGTAGTTACACCACCAAACATATCTCCTTTGAGATTGAACTCTTTAAAACGATTTCCAAACACCGCGCAAATCCTTACTAAAAAAGATGATCAGGCCAGATAACATTTTATCTGACCCGTAAACAGAAAAACATAGAACCTAACGAATATGATTCAACTTAAGAACGCACTCAAAATTATCCATTTGTTGAACAAGATTTACTCGGTCTTTATCGAAAAAATTAACATGACCCAATTTTCGTTGCGGTTTTACTGATTTGTTGTACCAATGCAATGTTGATAAAGCTGAAAGCGAAGTCATTGGTGGTTTTTCATTACCGATTAAATTAATCATACCCGCTGTGCCAAGCGACTCTGTGCTACCTAGCACTAAGCCAGCAACCGCTCTTATATGATTTTCAAATTGGCAGGTTATACTCCCTGCTTGTGTCCAATGTCCACTATTGTGAACACGAGGTGCTAATTCATTGATCATTAATTCACCATCAACGACAAAGCACTCCATCGCCAGAACACCAACATAGTCGAGGGCATTTAATACGCTTTCCATATACGTTTGAGCTTTAAGCGCTAGCGTATTATTTTGATCTACAGCGGGTGCAATAGATTGCAGCAAAATACCATTTTTATGGGTATTCTCTGTTAAAGCATAGTGTTCGATATTGCCATTTTTTGAACGAACCGAGACGAGAGATATTTCTCGTTCGAACTTTATCCAAGCTTCAATAATATAATCTTCGATGTTTAAACGGTCAAAGTATTCAATATCTGCCAAGGTTTTTAGAACCCATTGGTTTTTACCATCGTAGCCATCACTACAAGATTTAACCACCATAGGTAGCTGTAAGACTTTCAATGCTTCACTAGCTGGCAACGAATAAGCAAAGGGTGAAGTTGGTATTGATAATTTTTCTAATAATTGCTTTTCTCGATAACGATGCTGACAGGCAGAAATTGCTTCAATGTTTGGCAAAACATCACAATATGCTTGCAGAGCTTTAAGCAATTCTATATCTACTTGTTCTTTTTCTACGGTAATTACATCAGGCTTTCCAAGGAGGTTATAGAGCTTATGAATATTTTGCTCTTCCCGCCAACTTTTAGTCAGTGTAACCACTCGACCTAAACCGTCAACACAATCAGTTACTTGCTGGAGATTATCATTAATAAAGCTGAATTTTATCCCTAGTGGCAGTCCTGCAAGTGCCAACATACGAGAAAGTTGTCCACAACCTACAATGGCTATGCGCATTATTCTACCTCCCATGAGACACTTTCACTTTGCTGTGAACGCCATATTTGTAGCTTGCCTTGCAGTACCGTATCATTAATGGCAAGGATTTGTGAGGCCATTAACCCCGCATTAAATGCGCCTGCTTCGCCAATACCTTGGGTGGCAACTGCAACGCCTTTAGGCATTTGTACGATAGATAATAGACTGTCCATTCCTTTGAGTGCTTTGCTCATTACCGGCACACCAATAACAGGTAACCAAGTTAATGCGGCAGCCATACCGGGTAAATGTGCGGCGCCACCAGCACCCGCTATAATCACGCTGTACTCTTTATCGGCATTCTCGGCAAAGTCATATAAACGTTTAGGGGTACGATGGGCTGAAACAACCATAGCTTTATACTCTATGCCCAGTGCTTCAAGAACTGTAACCGCATTTTTCATCACTGGCCAATCTGACTGTGATCCCATGATAATCGCGACTTTAATTTTTTTCATTGTAAATGGCCTTATTTTTAATGGTTAAGCGCTGGCTTGAGTTAAACATCAATCCGCTAATTAAATATTCTGATAGTGATATTATGACAAAAAAGATAAATAGATAAAAATTGATATTACCTATAGTATAAATAGATAAAAATCTATTTGATGGGGTGTAATTATGAAATCGAGGCTTCATGCTCATGTTGGCACAATCAGACAGCTGGAAATATTATTGTCAGTTCATGATAAAGGTAGTATTAAAGAAGCGTCAAAAGCACTTTTTCTAACGCAACCAACGGTATCAATACAAATGAAAAAGCTTGCAGAGGCAATGGGAGCTCCTCTATATAACTATACCAATAGACAAATATTATTTACGGATATAGGCCTAGAGTTAGTAAAAACCGCGGTAGAGGTACTTGATAGTTTTTCACGACTTGATATGGCGATAGGCAATATTAAAGGTTTTAAGTCTGGCACCTTAAGGTTGGCTGTTGTCACCACTTCTAAATATTTTATTCCCCATTTGTTGGGACCTTTTTTAGAAAAATATCCAGATATAGATATACAGTTAAATATTGGTAATCGACAACAAACCATTGATCGCCTAAAGCAAGGTATTGACGACTTCTATGTGTTTAGTCATCCGCCATCTGATATTGAAACTGAGTCGATTGAATTTTTAACCAATCCGCTGGTAGCCATAGCACATCAAGACCACCCCATTGCTAAAAAGAAAAACCTCACTTTAAAAGATTTAAGCAAGGAACCTTTCATTATGCGTGAAAAAGGTTCAGGTACAAGGTATGCCATTGAGGAATTTTTAAAGCATCATAACACTAAGCTAAATGTAAAAATGACCATTGAAAGTAATGAAGCAATTAAACATCTGGTGATGTCAAAGCTTGGCATCTCAATATTGTCAGCGCATACCTTAATGTATGGTGGACAAAGTGGACTAGTGCGTTTACCAATAAGTGAACTGCCAATAAATGCTCATTGGTTTTTTGTTTGGTCTAAATCAAAACGTCAAACCTTATTAGCGGCTGAATTTCTTGCTCATATTGAAACTAATGGCCGTTCATTATTACAAAAAGAAATGATATCAAACGATATTTTATCTCGCTAAATCACTGTTAAGTTAACCTGCTTAATAAAGTAGGTTAAATGATGGGCTAATTAAATCAATTTTTTCATAAGATTGATACCGGCTGAACAGCCAAGTATTTAACCTTTTGATAAAATAGCGCATGCACCGCATTATTAGCGAATAGAGGTAATTGAACACCAAGTGCTTGTAGTATTTGCCAATAATAATAGTTCCTTTCACCATACCTTAGCTTACTGTCGTATAAAAGCACCGCTGAACAGCATGGTTAAACTGAGCCATAATCCCCCTTTACTCCCTAACGCCTTGTCAGTAATTTACACGACTAAAAAAAACAGTTATCAACTTTTAGTTGATAATAAAACAATTACAATCGACTTTAATTGCAGTAAATAGTTAGTTATAAATAACACAGCTAAGCAGTTAACAATGATGTTGTCTAAGCGATAACATCGCTGTTAACACTTTGGCGCTGAGTCATAGTAAATAATCATTTTTAAAATTAAACGAGGCACTTATGGAATTAACAATTACCGATCTGAAAATTGAACTTTCGTCAGAAAACTTGTCGCACATCCGAGATAAAGCACGTCACATGTTTAATAAATTTTATGATCGTGTTCAAGTAATAAAAGTGACCATTGATGATATTAACGGCCCCAAAGGTGGTAAAGATAAGCACTGTAGAGTGGTTATTTACAGTAAAGGTATGCCTGATATTGTTGTTACTGATAATCAAAGCTCTGTAATGTCAGCGGTGAATATTGCCCTATCAAGAGCAAGAGCAAGTTTTTTAAAAAAGGTAAAGCGCCAGCAAAAAAATTATCCGACTTGGTCTCCTAAAAGTGATATTGAACTCTCTAAAAGGGTCGAACTAGAGCGTATTGAATTAATGGTGAACTAACAATGCTAACCCCTGTGTTCACCCCTTACCGATAAAATAACGAGTAAATAACACAACTTATTTACTCATTTATTTAATGGCTGGGTTAGTGAACACCATAACGCTAGAAACTTAAATAATAATAGTTATATTGGCGCATGGGGCATTCAATAAACACATTATGTAAAAGGAGATAATCATGTTCGCAATATACACGCCAAATGGACGAAGCTTTTCAGGCCCACTGGAAGAGCTCTATCATATTCAAAAAACACAATTGACGGAGCAATCACGAAGTTTTCAGGAACTCGATGAGTTTTCACCTTTGCTAAAAAAAGGTTATTCGCCGCCCCCAAAAGCCATTGATGCTTATAAAGATGCTATCAGTAAAACTGAGACAAAAGAGTTGATATGTCACGCTTATCAAATTATGACTTACCCCGTTGCCGTAATATCAGCCAGTGATACTTTAACGACGGTTATTAAGATATTTACCGAGCGGGCATATCAAGAATTTCCAATTGTAAATAGCCAGCAACAACTTATGGGGAGCTTATCTAGACAACAACTTTACGAATACCTTTTAAAGCATGGCACGGATGTTGATAAAAGTGCAAAATCAAAAAGCGTCGCTGATTTATTTCTCAATGAGCATTCTAAAATTTATACCGCAGAACCAGTTACAGACATCCGACGTATTGCGGTCCTGCAAGTAAAAAATCGTTTGCACACAATTCCTATTTTAGAAAACAATGGCAAAGTAGTGGGCATTATTTCACGTACCGATATTATAAAAGCAGTAGCTATCGACCCTCCGTTATCATTGTGGTGTTAACGAAGAGAGGATAAAAGAATGCTTTAAAAAGATGGCCGTTTGCCGTTAACACAATAATAGCGGGGTAATTGTCGAGCTGTTAAATTAACTTCCCAGTATTTTCAGCGGTAATGACAACGCACTGTTGCCGGTTTGACCAACAAACCAAATAATGCCACTTAGCCCGCCTAATGTAATGACATACCATAATACTGAGACAATTTGAGCATAACGGTTTAGGGGTAATAGGTCACTCAAATGTCGACGTTTATATTCAAAGAAAATTTCTATACTACCAATAGCAAGTAAAAAGCCTAATAGCGCTAAACCAAAGTGATAACTAATATAAACACCTAATGCAGCACCTAATACACAAGCAACTAAACCAACTCGGGTATTAATTGAAAAGGCAATACTCTTGAGTATGTGTCCACCATCTAAGGGTAATACCGGCAACAAATTAAATAGATTAAGTAAGGCATTAAAAACCGCTAAACCGGCCAGTATTTCTAAATCGGTTAGCCAGTAACCTACCAAGCAAACAATAGAGAGTATTAGGCCAAAGAAAGGGCCCATTATCGAAATAACAACATCTTGCCAGCGGGTATTAATTTTATCGTCGCTCAATGCTAAGCCTCCGACAAAGGGAATAAGGTAAATACCTTTGGTTTTCAAACCAAAGTATTTCATCGCCTTAATATGTCCATATTCATGAAAGACGAGACAAAGAATAAGTGCTATGGCAAATTCAATAGAAAATAACCAGCTATATGCGGCTAAACTACCAGCAGCAAATAGCACTTTGATGACTTTGGCACTTTTTAACAATTTCAAGCCAAGTCCAGCCATGCCAATGAAACTAAATTTCATCGGCTGCTTGCTAGCTTGGCTAACTTGGCGTTGTTCTATATCTTTTTCAAGGAGGGTATCTTCTTGTTGAAGTTTATTATCAACAAAAAGCTGGTATTTAAGCGCAAAAGGCTGCCAATGCAGTGTGCCCTTAAGTTCTATATGTAAATCACCTTGTTCACTTTGTAGAGAGAATTGATGGGTAAAGGTATCGTTGCCATCGACTGCGTCAATTTGTGAGACACACTGGTCGTCCCAAAAAAGTTGTTGCCATCCCGCCATTGAACCTTCTAATCGTAGTGTTTTATTCAAACACGTTACTGCTAATAGTTGCACTTTATAAACTCAGTAAATAGAACCTTGCCCGATTATCACTATATTTGGAGGGGCAGCAAGGTTTATTGCCACTATTATTGATTTATCGGCAAACAGATAAGCGGGTAAAAAGTTATTTATTCGCATCGCGATAGAAAAAGCCAGCTAAAGCTGGCTTAATAGTAAACAATTGATTAAGTATCAGTAGTTAAAGCAATACTTTACAATAACTTTACTTAGGCATTAACACTGTATCAATGACATGTATGACACCGTTACTTGCTTTAACGTCAGCCATAATCACTTTCGCATTGTTTATCATTACATTACCGCCATCTACTTTCACCATCAACATTTGGCCTTGTACTGTAGTAGCACTGTCTACTTTAACAACATCTGTAGACATCACTTTTCCAGCAACGACGTGATAAGTTAAAATCGATACTAATTTATCTTTGTTTTCTGGTTTTAATAGCATTTCAACCGTGCCTGCAGGTAACTTTGCAAAAGCTTCATCCGTTGGTGCAAATACAGTAAAAGGCCCTTTGCCTTTGAGTGTATCGACAAGTCCACCGGCTTTAACTGCAGCAACAAGAGTATTGAAAGAACCATTTGCAGCAGCTACATCAACAATGTCTTTTTTCATACCATGGTGTTCTGCATGAGAAGTCGGCATAAAAGCTAAGCTGGCAACTACGAGTAAACCTGTTGTAATAAATTTATTGAACATGTTAATTCCTATTTAATGGATAATATTTAGTTTCAGCAATATTTACGTACTGTTAAACAATTAAGATCAGTTTGCTTAACATCTTTATAATAAAAACGGATGAAATATAATCACATCTACCCTATCTACTAAAAAATCCATCCCTAAGGCTACAAGTATATCGTCACCTTATTCTTGAGTAATAGCCTCGTTTCAGCAATGAACTATGGCAAAAAACTATAAAATTTTATTATCGAAGTTCAAGGATAACGTCTAAGTAATCAATAATAATTTACCTTAATAAATTTGCGAAAATACTTAAATAAATATATTTTATAAGTTGTTTATGAAGGGTTAGATTATTTAAATAAATAAGTGAGATAAATAAATGTCAAAAAAATCAGCTAGTGATATCCCTCAAGAAGCATTTGACTGGTACGACGAATACGCTCATGGCGGTATGGATCGCAGAAGCTTTATGGCAAAATTAGCGACTTTAGTTGCAGTGGGATACTCAATGACAGTGCTCACATCAGCATTGCTTCCAAATTATGCCCTAGCCGAACAAGTTTCTTTTAATGATGATGAAATAAAAGCTTCCTATGAAACTTTCGATTCACCCGAAGGTCACGGTAAAGGTGTCGGCTACTTAGTAACACCAACCAACAAAACAGGAACCTTGCCTGTTGTTTTAGTTATTCATGAAAACAGAGGCCTAAACCCCTACGTAAAAGATGTTGCTCGACGTTTAGCTAAAGCTGGGTATCTTGCCTTTGCTCCAGATGCTTTGTTCCCCTTAGGTGGATATCCTGGTAATGATGATGAAGGCAGATCTATGCAAAAGTCGATGGATGCTGAAAAAATACAGCATGACTTTGTTGCAGCAGCAAAATTCATCAAAAAACATCACAGAAGTAATGGAAAGCTTGGTGCTGTTGGCTTTTGTTTTGGTGGTTACATAGTCAATTATTTAGCCGCAGTGGAGTCTGATTTGATTATTGCTGGCGTACCTTTTTATGGCACACCAGCCAAAAAAGAATTACGTAAAAATATTAAGGCTTCGTTACTGATTCAATTGGCTGAACTCGATGAAAGGGTTAATAACTCTTGGCCTGACTATGAAAGTGACTTAAAAATTGTTCAAGCCCCCTATCAAATGCAGATCTATAAAAATGCCAAACATGGCTTTCATAATGACTCAACCAGCCGTTATGATAAAGAAAATGCCGAGCTTGCCTGGCATCGCACCCTAGCCTTTTTTACTGAGAAGCTGGTATAAAAATCATCTAAAAACACTTTATTAACGAGTTAAGCGAGCAAAGTCATCAATAAAGTAGACTTGTACTCGCTTAGCTATATTTAGCGTTTAAACTCTGATGTTTTACTCCATTGTGGCCACACATTTTCTTTGGAAAGCTGATAACCAATGTCAAAAAATGCTTGCATATCTTCTTCGGCGCCAGAAAGATCCCATGTATCATTATATTCATCACAAAGGTTGTGATAACACTTACCAAGACTTTCCTTTAATTGAGTTCGCAACACTTTAGTCGCTTCATCAACGGCAGTTTCTCCCGTTTTAGCATATAACGCCGGAATGCCGATATTTGCAAAGGCAAAGTGATCAGAGCGGTAATAGATACCCGCAGCAGGACGAGGATCCCCGGCTATAGTGCGGTTTTGCTTCTTCGCTGCATCACTAAGAAAGTTATCAAGTTCTGACTGCCCTAATCCATAGACAGAGACATCGCTACTGCGACCATTCACCCCTAAAGCATCCATATTAATATTTGCAACTGTCTTAGCCGCTGGAATAATAGGATTAGCCGCATAAAACTTAGAACCTAACAACCCTTGTTCTTCTGCAGTTACTGCCATGATGGTAATGGAACGCGCTGGTGCAACAGGCAATTTAGCAAAGGCTTCAGCGACTTCAATAAGTGCCCCAGTACCCGATGCATTATCGACAGCGCCATTATAAATTTGGTCGCCAATTAAGCTGGTATCTTTGCCTAAATGATCCCAATGTGCGGTATATAAAATATGCTCATCAGGCTTAACGCTTCCAGGTAAGGTGGCGATAAAGTTATAAGACACTGATTCTTTCACGGTGTTATTTACGGTAACAGAAGCTGTTAAGTCGCCCATATCAAGATGATAACTTCCCTTGGCAGCCGCAACTTTAGCCTGTTCGAAGTTGACACCGGCTTTAGTAAATAACTCTTTGGCAACCTCGCTATTTATCCAACCTTCAACCGCAACACGGTCTTTATTTTTGTCTTCACGCACAAAGCCAAATTGAGGACCAGACCACGAGTGTTCTACTACCGACCAATCGTATGATGCCGGAGCGGTTTCATGAATGATGATCGCACCTTCAGCACCTTGTCGGCTAGCTTCTTCATATTTATAGGTCCAGCGCCCGTAATAGGTCATCGCATTACCGTTGAAAAGTTTAGCGTCTTGAGTTGCAAAACCCGGATCATTAACTAAAATCACAACGGTTTTACCTTTAACATCCAAATCTTGGTAATCATTCCAGTTGTATTCTGGCGCATTAATACCGTAACCAACAAAGACTAATTCTGAGTCTTTAAGTTGTTCAAGGTTACTTATGCGAGCAGAGCCCATTACCATATCCGTTCCGTATTGATAGTCTTTATCACCAATTGACAATGTCATGTCTGGTGATGCCTCAATTGACACCATAGGTACAGCTTGCAGGAAACTATTACCATTGCCTGGCTTAAAACCTATTGCCGTTAATTGTTTAGTTAAGTAATCAAGCGTAAGCGCTTCACCTTTACTTGACGGTGCGCGCCCTTCAAACTCATCTGAAGCAAGTACTTTGATATGCTCAATAAGTTGTTCTTTGTTAATGCTTTGATAACTCGCCGCAACATCTACTTCGGTATTTTTTGAAACATTACTTTCTTTGCCACAGCCACTTACCAGCGCTAAAGTAAATAAGGTTAAAGCTATTTTATTTTTCATTTTTTATACTTTTATTAAGAATGACACTTGGATTATAAACGAGTATTGGCGGCGTTTGATAGACTTAGTTGAAAAGTTATAGTCAGCAAAGAGTTAACTAGTTAATAAAGTATTAAGTCCGTAAATAAACTCATAATATAAGCAAGGTCATCATATGAATAATCTTAAAATGATGACCTTGTGTGAAAACGTATAAAGTTTGAGACGACCAATCACTAAATGAGATTGGCTTCTAATGATCATTTTTGCCACTTTTGAGACATTAGCACTAATGCGATAAAACTGAATTCGGATTAGTATTAATAACACTCCATTAATAGCCAATTGCTATTTGTCATGCTTAGATGTCTTTTTATTTTTTTATCAGAAAATAATAATGAGAAGTCGCCGTAATAGCCCAAATTTAAAATCAATTTAACTATTATTTAAACAAAACCTAACGCATAAATTAACCGGTAGTTGTGTTTCACTGAAGAGTATCCGTAACATGATAGAAACAATGCATTAAAAAGTATATGAAGGCTAATGTCAGGAAGGTACAAAGCCGAACTAATATTGAAACTAAAAAGCAGTCTATAGAAGACTGCTTATAGCCCAAACTCTCAGCTTACAATTTTTATGCAACGCTATGTAAATTCAAAGGTAGTTTGACACTAAACTTATTACAGATTTAAATCTACAGAGCCTTTTTTCGTTGATATTTCCAAATTACGCAAGTTCAGAATAGTTTTCACACAGCCTGAGCCAAAAGCTGACATTAACTTTTGAGTTACTAACGGCTGTTCACAGACTATTGCAGCCGTTAGCTAAATGCGATTTATTACCTCACAAATGGCGGTAATGTAAACTCGATTTCTTTGTCTTCTACTGGCTTGTCACTCAAGAATATTTTAATCGTTTCAGTTACTTTGGGTGATACCATAAACAAGTTATGACCTGCATTATTTACCGTTACTTTTGTTAAGTTACTCAAACCTGCTGTAGCTTCATATTGCGACTGTACATATGTTCTTCCGTCTAGTGTGCCTGTTAATAATAACGTCGGTACGTCACTTTTTGGCTTAGTGCGGAAATCATCACCTAAGTCTAAATTTGGAATAACTTTGTTTAAATGCGGCATTGGGAAATTCAGCATTTTACCTACTAATGAAGCTGGAGCTTGTTGCTCAATTAAGTTTAATCGTTCGTCTGAGACGCCTGATGCGACATCCATTCCAAACGACATGATGTCGAAGCTGATTTTAGAGTCCATAAAACCAGCACGTTCGATAACGCTAGGTAACATTGCAGTTATTCCACTATCAATACCTGAGTATATTTGCAACAGCATAGACACATAGCGGTGCGGATCTGAAATCATTGCAGACGCTATTCCTTGCATGTGACTTTTTTGAAATAAGAACTCAATTGGCTCACCGTCTTTTTGCGGCATTGTTACTGTAATAGGGTTAGCTTCTAATTTTCTGTTTACACGTTTTACTAAGCCAATAACATCAGGATATTCTGCTTTGGCTTTAGGCTGTTGATTAATAGCTTGCTGCAAACGCTTAAAATACGCTTCAGTTCTGGCTGGTAGCTTTACTGTTTGGTTTAGTCCTTCCGCACTGGCAAGTACCATTTTGTCTATGTGATTTTCCATCACCTTTAGACTGGCAAGTGCTAGATGAGTACCATAAGAAATGCCCCATAAAGTAAGTTTGTCAGCCTGTAGGTGTTTCCTTAAATCATTTAAGTCGTGGGCACTTTGCACTGTAGTATAACCAAGTACATCAGCGCCTTTTTTGTTCCAAAACTCAACACACTCTGTTGCCGCAGCACGATAAATCTTGGTCACTTGTGATTCAGATAAACGTTCATTCAATGGTAAAGATTTTTTCGATTCACACTTAGGGACAATCTGCGACTTGCCTGTTCCACGCTGATCTAAAGCGATTACATCGCCAAACTCTCTTAACGCCATAAATAGTGGGAATCGAAAATTTGGGTACTGCGCAGTAGAAATACCTGAGCCTCCAGGTCCTCCCGACAAATAAACTATAGGTGACCCTTTTTTATTGCCAGTGGCAGGAAAACGTACATAGGTCAGTGGAATGGTACGGCTATTTTTATCGTTACGGTTTTCCAATACCTGAATAGAACCTTCGTAAGCCATCACTGACTGCTCACCACTTTTGAATTGAATTTCTTTCTCATTGCCAAACGTCTTGGCCGCAAAACTGTAAAATGACATTAATGTGACTGTTAATAACAACAAACCAACGGTTAAATTTTTAATATTCATAATTTCTTCCTTCGAGTTTTAATGTCGTCACTATTGCTTAAGTAACAAGTAGATGCATCCATAACTCGTTGAAAGGCATGTTTTATTCCGCTTATTCCGTTAAGTGGTATAAACTAATCGGTAAATGGTCGAGCAAAACGACTGAATTTTTAATATAATATTTAACATGACAATACGTATTTTTCTACTTCAACTCTGTACCATCCTGTGCTTGTATTCTGGGTTTGGTTTTTCACAATCATTAGTGACTATTAATCTAGACTCAGTCATTATCTGCCCGATTACCTCTTCCTCTAATGTGATACCCAGTTTTAGTGAACGAGAATGTAAAACAACAAACGCTTGGAAAATAGATCCTCAAAACACAGCTTTATGGGTAAAAACAACCGTCAATGTTCCTGAATATATGCTGAAAGACAAAAATCCTCACAGTGTTTATATTTCAGGTAAGGCGGCGAGTAAGGTCTATTTTAATGGTCAATATTTAGGAAGTAACGGCTCACCTAATGTTATTCCTAACTTAGAACAGGTAGGTAAAATAGATGCAATGTTTTATGTACCCGCTAATTTAATAAAACCTAAAATCAACGAAATTATTATAAAAATGTCATCACATCACGGATTTTTAACCTTAAGCAACCCGCTGAATTTTATCGGTTTTGGCATCTATTCCGACCCTACTTACTTTATTCACCGGAATTTAGGTGTATCAATAGTGCCGCTAGGTGCACTCCTGTTAGGCGCTATTTACTTTTTGGTGGCTAGTTTCAGCCCCAGAAATCGCCCAAACAATTTGTTATTTTTATTGATGACCTCGTTTGCGTCATTACAGCTATTTGCCGAAATATCCCGTTCATTATTTTCTTATCCGTATCCATTTCAGGATGTCAGACTGTTGCTCATTGTTTCGCTCTCGCTTCTATTTGGCTTGTGTTTTTTGACTTTTATTATTTTAAAATTAGAAAAGAACAAGCCGTATTTGTGGGTTTTTGCAGGTGGCAGTTTTAGTTTATTAACTGTGTTGTTAACCCCTGGTTTTGACCCTAAAACCGCTTTGGCGATATTTGTCCCAAGTGCGATTAGTGCCACACTTTTAACGACTCAAGCTGTAAAGACCAAATCAAAAGAGTGGGCAATTTATGCTGCTGTGTTTGTTTTGTTTTCAGTCACAATTGTATTAACGTTAACTACCTTTCACGATGTGCTGTTTTATTACATCATTACAGGGGTGCTAATATTACTATTTGTTCTTCAAGCGCAAAAGCTCAACCAAGAACAAAAAGACAAGGAAGCAGAACAAGCCTTAGTCGCAAAACTGCAATTCAAACTAGAACAAAACCAACAACAAACTGAGCCAAGTACAATCAAAATTAACAGCGCAGGGAAAATAGAGATCATCGCCAGCAACCAAGTGGTGTTTTGCAAAGCTGCGGGTGATTACGTAGAAATAAATCTAAAAGACCACCAACAGCGCTTGTTTACAGGCAGTTTAAAAGAGTTAGAGTCTAGCCTTCCTAAAACGTTTTTAAGGGTGCATCGTTCATATTTAGTGAATGTGGAATTTATTAACAGTTTGAATACCAAAAGCTCACATCAGACTGAAACATCGGGCGCAGGCTTCCTGCAACTGCACGACGCAGTGGAAGTACCCGTAAGTCGAAGAATTATGCCTACGGTGCGAAATTACATAAAACAAAGTTGAGTTTAGAATACTTGCAACCTATATGCCTCTCACTTGATAGACAGAGGCAGGTAAACTTTAAGCCATGATTACATTTATTGTATATCGAATGTCGAATGTCGAAAATCTAATCTTAGACTAAACACATTTTGGGACAGAAATAAGGATGAGCGAATGACCGCTATGTCGGATCACTTGTCGCTAGATGAGCCAAGGCTAACGTATATATTCGTATCTTTGTTAACATTAAGCTAGTGATCATTAGAGACTTCTTCAACTAGCCATAAGCCGACATTAGCTTTTGTGCATCCTAGATCATATTTAGCAATAATATTAGCCAAGATTTCCTGCTCACTTGTGGGGATGGTTTAAGCCCAAAACTGCCGCTGGACTTTTATTTGTAAACACTAACTTTTACCTTATTTCTGACATCCCACAAATTATTTCGGTATTTCAAAATCACTTTGGAAACAAAACAAAAAGACACAGTGTTCGAATTTAGGCTCCCACTGTTAATCTATATACGGGCATAAAATAAGGGCGAGCCATTACTTTATTGAGTTCACAATGAAATTTAATTGACTTAAAATCGTCCAGTTTCAGTTGACCACGATACTAAAAATTATAACTAAGTTTTAGTATCGTCTGGCGTCCTCGTGCAGGAAATGCTTGTACGTTTTCATCTACTCCTAAAGATGTATGTGATGATGTGGCATAGCTCTCATCAAGTAAATTTGAAATAGTTAACGATAGACTTACTTCTTTTGATAGTTGATTTTTTATATGGCTATTTAACAGCCACAACGAACCTTCGTCTAATACTTTTACCTTAGAGCGCCAATTACCATTGAGATTGAACGACCAAGATTGGTATTGGTAATAAGCACTGAAATTCAACAAACTATCTGGAGAAAGATCTTCCGACTTGGGTAGTCCTGATGATTGTTCCAAGTGTGTTTTGTTTTTTGATAAATGAGTAGCAGAAGACACTAATCTAAAGCTATCTATTGGTTGCCAAATCAATTCTAATTCAATACCTTCAACATCATTTTTAGCAATATTATCTAACGCATGGACCCCATTTTCATTGGCTTTATAACCTATAATATTCGTTTGTCTGTTAGAAAATAACGTTGCCGTAAACTGTGATTGTGTATATGAATGTAGATAAACAATTTCGGTGGTGCTAATTTCACTGGCTTCTAAATCTTGGCTACCTTGAGTGAGACCACTCTCTTCATCGTACATATCGCCAAGCGATGGGGCTCTATAAGCTTGACCATGAAGAAACTTAATCGTTTGTTTTTCATTTAAATGATGCACCAAGGCAAACCTAGGCATAAGTGCACTGTTAATATCGTTGTAACCATCATATCTAAGGCCCGCTGTCATTTGCAGAGCCGACGTTACTTGCCACTGCGTTTGCAAATAGGCACTGGAAATTTCTCGTTTTTTATCTAAAACTGTTCTTTGTTCGTCTTGATCAAACGTAATCACTTCAGGTAGTTGAGAAGAATCGCCATATATATCGAAATTACTTCTTAAATAAGCGTCAGGAACCTGACTTTGAGAGTAAGACAAGCCAGTATTTATTTTAAAATCTTCGTTTAATTGATATTTACCATTTAAAGCAAAATCTATCGCATGATATTTAAAGTCGGTTCCAAAGAGAAAGTCCACCTGCTCAAAGGGCACTTCTCCCTTGGGTACCAATGCACCCAGTTCTCGTCTTTTTGCTTGCTGGTAACTAGTACTAATATCCCAACTCATTGTCTCAGAATTATATATTCGCTGATCTATACCGGCGATAAAATGTTGTAACTCAAGGATGTTTACCCCATCTCGTAAACGTCTAAAAAGATAATAATCGGATCTTTTTGTATCCAAAAGTTGAGCAAATAATTTTGTATCTTTATGAGTAAGATAAGCACGAAGTTGAGTAGATTCTCTAGGATCACGTGTAGTTGTTTGAATTTCATTACGGTCGAAAACATCATTATAGTGATAACCATCATCCTTGAACAAAGACAAACTTGCTCCTAACTGCCAATCTCCTAATGTGTGTGATGTGTTTATTAATAATTTTTGAGCACCAAAGTCTCCCAATCCCACAGAGATTTTATTTTGGGGCTTAGTTAAAATATTAATAACACCACTAAATGCATTCGAACCATATATTGAAGAACCAGGACCTCTAATGATTTCAACCCTTTCAACATCAGCTAGGTCCATAAATTGAATAAAGAAATTAATGCCACCCGTATAATCATCATTCACTCTATGGCCATTGAGTAAAATAAGTAGTGTATTGGCGTATGTTTGTGCGTGACCACGCATGACGATATGTGATTGGTTTCCTTCGACCGGATTAACCATACTATAAAAACCGGGCACTTGACTGATAAGTTCAGTCCAAGAAGTAATACCCATTTTATCAATATCATTACGGGTAAAAATAGTAACCGAAGAAGGACTGTTTTTGATTGTTTCATCATTTTTTGATGCGATTGAAACCTTCAAATTAAGTAAATCAGTTAATGACAAGTCAAATAAATCTATCGACTCTTCGCCAAAACATAAAAATGGAATAAATAAAAGGGTAAATAAGAAATATTTGATTAGATTCATACAAACTTTAGATTATTCCACAAATGTCTGAATTATAGTTTAAATATTAAGAATAGGTAATTATTTAAATGTAGTTACATAGTTAATTCAGCCACCTAATTAACTGAACCTGTGGCATATTTTTTGTAACTGTCCACTTTATATAAGGTCGGCTTGTCGGATCTCCTGTCTTTAGCATGTAAACTCTAATGACGGCTTTGGTGGCTTTGAAGTTGTTGATTATTAAGATGACGGTAGCTCAACGTCTAATGAACACTCTAAACAGCTTAAATATCTATTGATGCTACGTGCGCTAACGTATCTTTGTTAACATTGAGCTAGTGATTATTAGAGACTTTTTCAGCTAGCCAATTACAGACATTATTTTTTTGTTGAATCATGGTCATATTCATGACAATTCTAACAAAATTTACTGCTTATTTGTGGAGCTGGTTTGAACTACATTGCTGTCTTTGAATATTCGTATCGGAAGGGGAACCATATACCATATTACTGATATTACTGATATTACTGATATTATATTGTCTAATTTAGTATGTTGTATATATTCACTTCGCTCATAAAAGTCGGCACGTTCATAGTCAAAATCACTTAGCCTTTACAAACTGACATATTGCTTGGGAAGTGATTTTTTTAGTAGTGAATCGCAAGGTGAAGGAGGGAATAAATATCCCTCCGGTTTTACTTCATGACCAGTTATAATTTTGGTTTTATTACATTAGTATTTTACTCTGTGAATATGCTTATTTGGATTCAATCTCTTTAATCACAGTAACAGCGTGTTTATTGTCAGGTTCTAACTCTAATGACTTTTTATAGCTTTTTAATGCTTGTGCTTTTTGATCGTTGACGAGATAAGCTTCACCTAGACTGTCATAAGCATTGCCTGATTCAGGATGTTCAATGGTATTAAGTTTCATAATTTCAATCGCTTCAACAACTTTATTTATTTCTAGTAGTTGATAACCCATATTGTTTAGGTGATGTTCTGCAAATTCATATTCATTAGATTTAGATTTAGATTCTTTTAAATCATGATAAAGCCGAATAGCTGAGTCGATACCTTTTTCTTTTATAGTTTTGTATAAAACACTAACAATCGATTTTTTGGGCTCGTCAAAAGCTTCACCATACAGAATTCTAATGATGGCATCAGTCATCTCATTAAGGGCAGCTCCGCCAGTATTATTAAGTTGTACAATCATATGTTGATCCTGAGGTAATCGAGTGATCAGTGTTTGAAATCCATTGATACCACCACTATGGGCTATTGATTTAATTTTATGGTTTGGTTCAGTTAATTCAATATCTTTTACTCCCCAACCGTACGAATAGTTTTTTAAATATGGAGTGAACATTATTACTTTGTTTTTATTATTCAGAAGTTTTTCGGTATAAAGAGCTTGATCCCATAAATATAAATCTTCAACAGTCGAGTAAACTGAACCTGCGGCGTAAGGTAATGACATGTCTAAATAATTAGCATTTGTGTATCCGTCTAATGAATTAGTATATCCACTTGCTCTATTCTTAATTAGTGGTTTTGCGTTATCGAAACCAGAATTTTTCATACCTAACGGAGTAAATATTTTTTCTTGTAAAACATCCTGATAAGTTTTTCCAGTGACTTTTTCAATAATATTACCCAGTAAGAAATAACCTGAATTGTTGTATCTAAAAGTAGAGCCTGGTTCAAATTCTAACTCCCCGCTACAATATTTTTTAGTAAAATCATCAACACTGTATGGGTCTCGACTAATATCACTGAAGAAGTCTGGTAAACTGGTGTAACTGGGAATGCCTGAAGTGTGTGTTAATAAATGATGAACTGTAACTTTATCACCCGTATCTTTTCGGTAATCGGGAATATATGCTGTTATTTTTGCGTCTAGCTTTATCTTATTGTCTTGCACAAGTTGCATAATCAACATGGAAGTGAATTGTTTGGTTAATGAAGCTATTCTGAACTTAGTATCAGGTGAATTAGGAATATTCCATTCCATGTTGGCCAAGCCATAGCTCTTTTTAAAGATAATTTTTCCACTCTGTGACACTAACACCGAGCCAGTAAATTTTCCGTAATCATTATATTTTTGTACTAAATTTTCGATTTGAGATTTTTTTTCGTTTGCAAATGCATTATTTGCAGAGACTAAAAGTGTTAGTGTTAAAAATAAAAACACCCGAAAAGTGAGTTTTGATTGTGGCTTTATCATGTTCATCCTTATTGATTAGATATAGACATTATCCTAGTTACTTTATATAAAAAATGAAAGTTGATTTAAGGAGAACAATTAAAAAATACATCTAACATTTTGATGTGTGTTAATTTATTGTGTTGAATTTCTTCTGTTTTTATTGGGTGCGTTAACTTTTGAAATAAGAAGATATTAAAAACCAAGAGCCAATTTAATCACTCACACCTCCAGCTAACTTACTCAATAGAAAAGAATTGTTGAAAAGTTAGCTTTGTAAGTCCAACTTGTAATAACTGCGCTCAAGGCAACTACGGAAGTTAAAATTTATTACTAGTCACTTCTATACTAAACAGAGTGAACGTTACAAATTGAACATAGAACGACTGCTATGCTGGCTTAGTGGTCTTTCAGGGTAAAGGTAAACCTGCGCCTTCTAAGCACAGCAAACAGATGGAAAAATATATTGATGGTAATGTCAACAATCGTATCTTTGTTAACATTAAACTAGTGATCATTAGAGACTTCTTCAACTAGCCAAAAGCTGATGTTGGCTTTTGAGTTACTATCTGTCGTTCATAGCCTATAGCTGCAATTATCGAGACTAAGAGCTAAGTGAATTTGCGTCCAAAGCTGAATACTTCCTAGGACTAAATTACTTACGCATACCCAAAAGGAAAATTACTTTTAGAGATTTGATGCGCTTTTTATTTTATTCAGCTCCTTATTTACTTTACTAATATTTATCGTTCCCTTTCTAAATGCTATATACACAGGGAGTGCATAATTCTTAATAACATCAACATCCACTTTAAAATTAGGATGTTGATTTTGTAATAAATATTCACCTACAATTTGGCTGGTAATAACTACATCTACTCTTTTTGCCACTAACATTTGAAATAAAATGTCATTTGATGGTAATTTATGTATTGCTGCATTTTCCAGCTTATGCACGCTGGGGATATCTAAATGTAAATTTATACCTCGATGCACGCCAACTGTTTTATTAGATAAATCTAAATTAATATTATGATCGCCTTTAGCAGCGAATAAGGCAATTTTTGTCACATGTGTTGGTATGCTTGTGTAGTCTAAATACTTTTCTCTATCTGGAAACTTTCCTAGTGAGAAAAAACAGTCATAATTATTTCGTGAGATTTCGACCTTTAATCTAGCCCAAGGTAAATTGACTATTTCGATGTCGATTTCGAGCCTCTTGAATAGTGTCTGAATGAGATCTATATCGGAGCCAGTAAATACCTTTTTGGATTTATCAAAAGTAGTATAAGGTGGGTAATGGGTTGTAGCACAAATATATTTTTGAGTGCTATTAGCATCAGTAGCGGCTATTAAAAGACATAGTAAAATCAAATTTGATATAGAATTTTTTAGTGACATAAGCTAATAAAGACACATAAATAAATTATAGTCATATTATATAATTAAAATTTGGATTGAAAGTGAAGTTTCAAAGCTTATTAATCTAACGTAATTGTTACTATCACTTAATGAACGGCAACCCTTCTTTTTTTAAAATATAGTTGACCTACTCATGTCAATGTCTTCTTTATCGGATCACTTGTCACTCGATAAGCTAAGGCTAAGGTCTTCTTTCGTATCTTTGTGAACATTTAGGCAGTTACTTCTTCAACTAGCCAATAGCTGACATTAAGCTTTTGCACATTAAGGAGCATTTTTAGGCTAATATTAGCCTAGATTTACTATTAACTTGTGGGGCTGGTTGAACTCACAGCTCATTGCTGCCGTTGATATTTAGGCAGTGAAC
Organism: Colwellia sp. BRX8-5; assembly: GCF_014077325.1. NCBI lineage: Bacteria > Pseudomonadati > Pseudomonadota > Gammaproteobacteria > Alteromonadales > Colwelliaceae > Colwellia > Colwellia sp. BRX8-5. Next base: position 110,731 of record NZ_JACGVR010000005.1, on the reverse strand, counting down.
GTTAATAATTTACCGGAATAATAACTAGAACAACTCTTTGATCTATTACACTTTGTACCTTGATTTCACGCCATGGTCATTTAGATTGCATAAGAAGTTACTTATTAATGCCAATGTCAACATTTATTCTGAACGTTGGGTAATCTAGTCTGGACTGGACTAATACTTGTTAACAATAAAAGTGTGTTTTTTACAGCATGTTAACGAAGTTGGCTATCTTTACTTCCGCGTCGGTTATAAAGGTTATGACGGGTTTGGCTTTCTTCAAATATACTTTGGCACTTAATACATAAGTTTATACCAGCGATTGCACGACGTCGTGCTTCAGGGATTTTAACGTCACATTCTTCACAATATAATAAGCTGTCGCCCATGGGTAATTGATTACGAACCTGTGCTACCGCGTCTTCCACGCTAGAATCGATTTGTTCTTGAACTGCTCCATCCTTAGACCATCCGCCCGCCATAAATTTCTCCTTTATTAATAAAATGTGTTATATAAAAACTTTTGATAAATCCCCCTAAATATGGAGCCAAATCTATGATGATAAAAATAGGTTTATACTGCTTCTGAATGCAAAAAAACACCGACTAATCGGTGTTTTATATTTTGATTAAGAGGTCGCGTTAATTTACGCTTCTTTAAAGCAGTAGACGGCTAGCTTGTTGCCATCAGGGTCGCGAGTATACGCCGCGTATGCATTTGGTGCCCAATCTCGTGTACCAGGAGCGCCTTCATCAGGGCTACCAGCAGCTATTGCAGCGGCATGGAAAGCGTCAATCGCTGCGCGGTTCGGTGCTTCAAAGCTAACAGTAACGCCGTTACCAACACTAGCTGGTTGGCCATTTGCTGGTTTTAAAACAAAGAAAGATGGTGCGTCTACGCCCCAAATAGTGCCATTTTCATCTAAATCAGCGATGCGCTTAAGGCCAATTGTATTTAAAACGTTATCGTAGAAAGTGCGTGATTGAGTTAAGTCGTTAGTACCAATAGTTACATGAGTAAATATGCTCATTTATATCTCCATAGAGTAAAGTTAATTATTTGCTTATCGATGTGTAGCTAAATTGCTACGACTCGTTTCGATGGAGGTATAATATACCTTTCTAAATAAATGATAATACCTAGTTATGTAAATAACCTTTACCTGATGGTAACAATGACACTTGATTAGAAAACAAATAAAGAAGGGGGAGTTTGTATGCAGTGGCGGATATGCACTACATACATTGATGCGCTATATAAAATCTGGGTATACAGTTGAGAAAAGAATGAGATTAAAGTAACTGCTCAGCTAAATAGTCAACGAGTAATCTAATTTTAGGTGATAAATGGCGATTTTGAGGATAAACCGCCCATATACCTTCATCAGGCGCACGATAACTGTCTAACAAGGTAACCAGTTCGCCACGTTGAATATGATGTTGAACATAGTAATCAGGTAACTGCACTATCCCTAAACCTTTGAGTGCTGCATCGGTTAAGCTATAACCATTGTTGTATCGTAACCTCCCCGTTACTCGGATACTTTTTTCTCTGCCTGACTCTCTAAAATGCCAGTGATCATTTGTTCCCAATAAACAACTGTGCTTATTAAGCTCTGATATAGAGTGTGGTATCCCCTGTTTTTCTAGATAGCTTGGCGAGGCACAAACATAGTTTGTTCGCTTACCTAATTTTTTTGCCATCATTGTCGAATCACTTAATTTACCCAGACGAATAGCTAAGTCATACCCTTCATCAACGATGTCAATTTGACGATTGCTTAAATAAGCAGACACTTCTACATCGTTATATTGCTTCATGAAATTATTCACAAGGGGCAATACCTGTTTCTCACCATAGGTGACGGGAGCAGTTAGTTTAATTTTCCCTTGAGGTTTAGATTGCAAGTTTGTAATAGCACGTTCTGCTGCATCTAATCCATCGAGTACGCTACGACAGTGTTGATAAAAAACACGTCCCTCTTCGGTTAAGGATACTTTGCGTGTTGTGCGATAAAATAATTTGATATTAAGGCGCTTTTCTAGCGCACTTATCTGGCGACTCACTTGCGCTGTTGATATCGCCATTTTTTTTGAAGCGAGCGTAAAGCTCTCATTTTCCGCAACATAAACAAATTCGCTGATACCATCCCATTGCATGATTGTTACCCCTGTGTACAAGTGATTTACTAAAACAGCATATTATCATTTTTTATAAGATAGTTATAATAGCTTCCATCAACAAAGCGCAACCTATTAAAAAAATAAAGTTTTGAGCTAGGTTATGTCTATATTTATAAGGGTGAATACATGAGCTGGTTATTTCTTTTATTAGGCGTTATCGCTGAAACATTATCTCACGTTGCGTTAAAAGAAACAGAAGGATTTACCCGCCCGATACCAAGTGCTTTGGTGTTAATAGGGCACCTTGCGGCTTTTATGTTTTTGTCGCAAGCAATGAAAGGCATGCCGGTTGGTATTGTTCATGCTTTATGGGCTGGATTAGCGATTGTAAGTGTAACGTTATTATCAACTATCGTTTATCGCCAACACTTAGATTTAACGACCTGGGCAGGTATGGCACTTGTTGCCACAGGGGTTGTATTAATTAATTTATCTCAAGGGCATGCACACTAAGTGACATGCTAGAGTAAAAACATTCAATAATAGGCTTAATGCTAATTATTACAAAAACTGAAAGTGAGTAACTCAAAGGTTATTTACATGATTATTATTTAAACCAATATTTAAACAAAAGTGAGAATTCAAATGACTGACAAATTTATCAAATCAAAAGCAGCGATCGCTTGGGGCCCAAACCAACCGTTATCTATTGAAGAAGTTGATGTAATGCTACCGCGCAAAGGTGAAGTATTAGTTAAAGTTATTGCTTCTGGCGTATGTCACACCGATGCATTTACTTTATCTGGAGATGATCCTGAAGGTATTTTCCCAGTGATCTTAGGTCACGAAGGTGGTGGTATTGTTGAACAAATAGGTGAAGGCGTAACGAGTGTAAAAGTTGGCGACCATGTTATTCCTTTATACACACCAGAGTGTGGCGAATGTAAATTTTGTTTATCAGGTAAAACTAACCTTTGTCAGAAAATTCGTGAAACACAAGGTAAAGGTTTGATGCCTGATGGCACAACGCGTTTTTATAAAGATGGTCAGCCAATCTTTCATTACATGGGTTGTTCAACCTTCTCTGAATACACAGTGTTACCAGAAATTTCGTTAGCGAAAGTTAATAAAGCTGCGCCATTAGAAGAAGTATGTTTACTAGGTTGTGGTGTTACAACCGGTATGGGCGCGGTAATGAATACAGCCAAAGTTGAAGAAGGTGCTACGGTAGCTGTCTTTGGTCTTGGCGGTATTGGTTTATCGGCTGTTATTGGCGCTACTATGGCGAAAGCGAGCCGTATTATTGCTATCGATATCAACGAAAGTAAGTTTGAGTTAGCGAAAAAATTAGGCGCTACCGATTTCATTAATCCAAAAGATTACGACAAACCTATTCAAGACGTGATTGTTGAACTAACCGATGGCGGCGTTGACTACTCGTTTGAGTGTATTGGTAACGTAGACTTAATGCGTTCAGCGTTAGAATGTTGTCATAAAGGTTGGGGCGAATCAGTGGTTATTGGTGTTGCCGGTGCAGGTAAAGAAATCTCTACCCGTCCGTTCCAACTAGTGACTGGTCGTGTATGGAGAGGCTCTGCGTTTGGTGGTGTTAAAGGCCGTACTGAGTTACCTGATTACGTTGAACGTTATTTAGCCGGTGAATTCAAATTAAGCGACTTTATTACCCATACCATGGGTCTTGAAGATATTAATGAAGCGTTTGAGCTAATGCATAAAGGCGAAAGTATCCGTACTGTAATTCATTTTGATAAGTAATAGTTAGTTTTGCTGCCCCACCACTTTGTAACGGGGCAGCATTTTGAGGTTCAAACATGACAATTGAAAATTTAAGTGCAAGCAAAAATTTTGGTGGCTGGCACAAGCAATATAGCCACCAATCTAAAACGTTAAATTGCCCAATGCGATTTGCTATTTACTTGCCGCCACAAGTCTCCAATGGAGAAAAAGTGCCAGTGCTATATTGGCTTTCGGGTCTTACTTGCACCGATGAAAACTTTATGCAAAAGGCAGGAGCACTGCGCATGGCTGCCGAATTAGGTATTGCCATTGTTGCGCCTGATACTAGTCCGCGTGGTGAATACGTAGCTAATGATGATGGTTATGATTTAGGTCAAGGCGCTGGCTTTTATGTAAACGCAACCCAAGCTCCTTGGAATCGCCATTACCACATGTACGATTACGTGGTGAATGAGTTACCTCAGATAATTGAAGCGACGTTTCCTGTATCTGATAAACGCGCCATTAGCGGTCATTCAATGGGCGGACATGGCGCATTGACTATTGCGATGCTAAACCCGGAACGTTATCGCTCAATGTCAGCCTTTAGCCCCATTTGCAATCCAGTGAATGCCCCTTGGGGGAAAAAGGCTTTTACCGCTTACCTGGGTAAAGACAAAGCAACTTGGCACAATCATGATGCCAGTAACTTAATGCGTCGAGCGACCACGCTTATCCCGGCCAAAGTTGATCAAGGTGGAGCTGATGACTTTCTGAAAGAGCAGTTAAAGCCTGAAACACTAGAAGCGGCAGCAAACGTCAATAATTATCCATTAGAGCTGTCAATTCATGAAGGTTATGATCACAGCTACTATTTTATTTCGAGCTTCATTGAAGAACACTTGCGCTTCCATGCAAAGCACTTAAATAAGTAGTTATCAGACTGTCTTAGATAAAACTGCCGTGTCATGGATGACATCGCAGGAGTTTTTATCCGTTATATTTTTCATCAGTCATATTGAGCTACATCAATCCTCCCTATTTTAAGGAAAACTGTCTTGTCCGATTTATACCAGACTCGTCTTCAACGACTATCAGCCTCAGAAAACTTACCCCTGTTAATTCGTATCCAGCGTGGTATTGAAAAGGAAGGTTTAAGGGTTACGTCGCAGGCAACAGTGGCTCAAACCGGACACCCACAGGCACTCGGCTCACCGTTGACTCATGGCAGCATCACCACAGATTATTCTGAAGCCTTGCTGGAATTCATTACGCCAGTGTCTCAACAAGTTAATGACAGCATCGATTACCTGACTGATTTGCATAAATTTACCTTGAGCCAGCTTGAGGGGGAATACATTTGGCCTGCGAGTATGCCATGCCAACTGGCAGGGGATGAAAGCATTCCTATTGCTGAGTATGGCAGCTCTAATATTGCTCAGATGAAAAATGTATATCGGCAGGGCTTGGGGCATCGTTATGGGCGCACCATGCAATCTATTGCTGGTATACACTATAATTTTTCTATGCCGGATGACTTTTGGCCTTACTATCAGCATCTTTGGGGCGATAAAGGTGATATTCAGACATTTAAATCACAACGTTATTTTGGTCTTATCCGTAACTTTCGCCGCCACTCTTGGTTATTAATTTATTTATTTGGCGCTTCTCCAGCACTAGACAGTAGCTTTATCGGCGATAATAAATCCGACAAATTAAGCAAGCTAGGTAAACATACCCTAGGATTACCTTTTGCCACCTCCTTGAGAATGAGTGACCTTGGATATCAAAGTAAGGCGCAGAGCGAACTAAATATCAGCTATAGCAATCTAGAAAGTTATATTGAAGGTATGGAACAGGCAATGAACCGCCATTATCCAGAATATGAAAATATAGGTGTTAAAGTTGACGACGCGTATCGCCAACTCAATGCAAACATTCTGCAAATCGAAAATGAATATTACAGTGAAGTACGCCCCAAACGTATAACTCTGCCGGGAGAAAAACCCGTGGCAGCACTGAGCAAAAGAGGCGTTGAATATATTGAAGTTCGTATTCTTGATACCAACCCCTTGTTACCTGTTGGTATTGATGAACAGCAGATCCGTTTTCTTGATACTTTTTTACTGTATTGCCTGTTATCAGATAGCCCTGAATTATCTACAGTGGAGCAGGAAGACATTAAATTTAATCAACAACAAGTTATTCTACAAGGGCGTAAACCATCATTGTCGTTGAAGAAAAACGGCGAGCTTACTGGTTTTGATATCAGCGCTAATAGGCTATTGGTTGAGATGACAGCTATTGCAAAATTACTCGATAATGCACATGGGAATGAGTCATACAGTAAAGCGCTCACTGTCCAAGTTAATAAGGTGGAAAATAGCGAATTAACACCGTCAGCTATCCTCATGCAAGCTATCGAAAAAGGTAATGAGTTTACTGATTCAATGTTATCTCAAGCTAAAGAACATCATGCTCACTTCACCAATAGTGGCTTATCGGCTAAAAAGGTTGCTCATTTACAACTTGCCGCGAAAAAATCATTAAGGCTGCAAAAGCAGCTGGAAGCGAGTGATGAAAGTTCATTTGATGTCTTTCTACAGAGTCACAATGCGTCATAAGATTATTTATAGAGGGCTGACTTGTATCGGCAAACTATACTCAACCTAACTAATTCGGAAACATCGACTTCGAGGCAATAATGATTGTTAGAAATAAACCCAATGCATTCCAGCTGTTTTTTATTATACGCGGCTCTGTTGTACCACTTATTTTTCCACAAATAGCTTTTATGACTATTCTAGGAGCAATGGTAGCGGCGACTCAATATTATTATCCAGCAGTATTTCCAAATTTTACCTTGGCTCCGTTAGCGCTCTTGGGCATAGCATTGTCATTGTTCCTTGGTTTTAGAAACAATGCCTGTTATGACCGTTGGTGGGAAGCACGCAAGCAATGGGGACAACTCATCGTTGATTCTCGTAGCTTATCCCGTCAGGTGACTTCATATATCGATGGGGAAGCTAAAGGCGGAGTAGAAGTACAAAAACGCATGATACATTTAACTATCGCTTTTAATCATGCCTTACGACATCAACTTCGACAATCAGATCCTTGGCATGATATAGAAAAATATCTTGAACCAGAGGATATTGAACCGCTACGTCAGTCGAAAAATTTACCTGATGCTTTGCTACGTTTGATGGGGAAAAAACTAGGAACCTGCGGCCATAAAAAATTACTCTCAGACTTTTTAATGCAAAGTCTCGATGATCATATTACCTCAATGGCCTCAGTTCAGGCAGCATGTGAGCGTATTCAGAACACACCACTGCCGTTTGCTTATATGCTGCTAGTTCAGCGTACCGCTTATCTTTATTGTTTAATATTACCTTTTGGTATTGTTGCTTCACAGGGGTTAGTTACGCCGTTATTTTGCGCAATAGTGGCTTATACGTTTTTTGGTTTAGATGCCTTAAGTGAAGAGTTAGAAGATCCATTTGGCCTTTCTGCTAACGATTTAGCGTTAAGCGCAATGTCTCGTACTATTGAAATTAACCTATTAGAAACTTTGGGTGAAACCGATTTACCCACTCCTATTCAACCCGTAAAACACCGACTTGAATGATCTATATGAAAAAGCTATTGAAGGATTTAAAAAATGAAAGAAACATTTAATGTATTTAGATTTATTAGTTGGATAGCGATTATCTGTTCGCTATTGGGATCTGTTTTATTGTTTATCGTTGGGGCAATGAAGACTTATTCGGCCTATACGACGGTGTTGTTTGGGCAAGTGGCCAATGAAAGCTTGACCCACCTTGATACATCGGAAGTAGCAACGACTTATTTAATTAAATCGTTAGACACATTCCTCATTGCGCTTGTCTTGTTTATCTTCGCTCATGGTGTATTTACCTTATTTATTTGTGATAAGAAAGTTACAAATAAAACCTCTGTTCTCAGGTGGATAAGCACACCAAATATTGGTCGTTTAAAGAACATTCTGGGTGAGGTTATTGTTATCATCTTGTTTGTTAAGTTTCTTGAAATCATTTTGATTAACTTAAATAGCCTCACATGGGAGATATTAATACTCCCTGTTTCTATTCTCTTACTTGCTTTGAGTTTAAAGTTTTTAGGATTAGGTCGTGAAGAGAGAAAAATTGAAAATAACAGTGATTAAGTAATACTCAGTGAATCTTATCGATAAAATAGTACCCTATGAGAATGTATAAGGTGACTTGTACGTTCTCATAGCAGTTTGTTAATTGTGATCTTGTGATAGTTATACCTCTTTGAAATATAAATTCACCATCGGATCTATAATCCCCTCATCCCCCCAGCAAATTAAATTTTCCATTTCATTTAAATATAACTTTGTCCTTATCTTTTTAACCTGCACTAAAACTCAATTACCCATGCGCTTGGTTGTTACAGTTTAGTAATTATGTTTTGCAAATAATGCTATTTATCCCCTTTGGGTAATTGTGTATTATGCTACCAACAAATAAACTTCTGAGTAAAAACAACATATATATGCTAGTGACTACCCAGCAGTATCACCTTTTATGGTAATCGACATTAAAAATATTGAGGTATAAAACATGATGGAAGCTACTTTACTTAGCATGGGAGTAATAGGAAAAGATGATCTTATGACAATAGAGACAACACAGAAACTCCTCAAAAGAATGTTAGTTTGGTCAGCTTCACTTATGAATAAGAAATGCAGAACAAGTAGCAGTCAATTTGATTAAAAATGAAGGAACAAGAAAGGCCGTTGTCTCAGTTATTGTAATAGCTAATAGTTTGGCCACTCTTTTGTGTTTTTCTACGACGGAATAGAGGTAAAACGTCATAGAATCAATATTATATTTCATCTGAATCTTCAAAATATCAGTGACCCCTAAGGTTGCTTAGTTATCTGTCAAGATAAGATAGTTCTACGCTTTTAACACTACAAATAGCTCAAAAATCTATCGATGCTAATGTCAGCTCTACGCCCTGAGACCTTTAACAAGCTTTTTCTTTAAAAAGTAATGGCGAATTTCTGTCGCTCAACGCTTTTAAATACTTGGCTTCATTGTATGGCTCTTTAGTTTTCCAGCATCGAAATACGATCCGTATCCACTTAAATGCTAATGAACGCACAGCTGCCTGGTGGGTATTACCTTTTTCCCTTTGTTGCTGATAATAAATTTCCGCCCAATAAGATTGCCTTATGCTTTTAGTAGCCCATTCTATAAATGATTGGCGAGTAAATTTAGAACACTGATATCGCCAATGAATCCAGCTCTTTTGACCACTACGCACTGTTACGGGTGCTATCCCTGCATACATTTGAATTTCCGATGCGCTATTGAATCGACTACGGTTTTCCCCAATAGCCACTAGTAACCTAGGAGCTAAACACGGGCCAGTACCCGGTAATGAGTTGTAAAGCTCTGCATCGGGCAAGGCATTAAACAACTCACTAATTTCTCTATCAAAGACCTTAATAACCTTCACAGCAACAAGTAGTTGGTGTGACTCGATAACTGCGTTATCGAGAGTGAGCGGCTCTGCTTCACTAATAGATTGAATTCGCTTAACGCTATATGCCGCAGTACGTCCAGGGTATGAGCAAAAAAACTTTTTCAACGTATCCGGTCTGGCTCTTTTAAGTTTTTGTAGGTTGGGCCAACGTGTAATGAAATCACAAAATATCCCCGATCCTCGGTGTGAAAACCAATCGAGTAAGTGAGGGTAATATTCTTTAAGAGTAATGATTAGTCGGTTGCTAAACCGCCTTTTATCATCGACTAACTTACGACGCTTTTCGACTAGATACGTCAATTTCCTAACCGATTCACTTTCCATTTTTAATGCTTTAATTTTATTCGGATATCTCAGCATTAAATCTAAAGCAAGCTCTGCGTCCGTTGGGTCGTCTTTTGCACCGCTGGGTGAAAAAGCTTTACGGTATTGAGCTAACATTGAAGTGTTAACTGGGTGAATAGTGACAAAATCAAACTTTTGAAGTGCGTAAACTATAGGCCCTTTGGATAGTTCAATAGCAACAGCTATTTGTCCTTTGTATTGCTTATGAAGACTGCTTATCCATTCGTTGATCGACTTAGGTGAGTGCTTAATTACTTCAAACTTTCGTGTACTTGAATTAGCCACTTGAACGCAGACATCGTGTTTATCATTTGCCCAATCAATACCAATATAAACTGAAAACTTAGTCATAATTACCTCCAATTGTCATTGTCAGCATGTATGCCAAAGCTTTTCGAAAGCGATATAGATAGCGTTTATGCGCAAGCCCTGAGTATTCGTTTTTAAGCTAAGGCGTACCTATGACATCGAAAGTAAAGCGGTAACCATCGAAATGATATCGTATCAATATTCGTATGAAATAGGCACATGGTCTGAACACCCTAATTATAGGTTTATTCAGACTGAAAGGACTATATCGTATCTAAGAAGACCTTAAGTTTTTCAACTCGTTATGTAAAGCGCACAAAGTGATCCTAAATATTCCGGTTGAATCTCAAGTATTATGATTGAAAAGTCGTTTTTCAAAAAAGCCACCTTAACTGCATCCCTTTAAAAAACCACCAACCGTAAATGAGACTAATATCAATCGTTATGCGCAGTAACACTTGATAATAAACTTACCGTTAACCTACAGTGCGCTTTATCTGTGCCTGCAGATAAAGCATAAACTAAAATCTACAGCATGGTTTGATTGGCTTCTTTGAAGTTTAGCTTGGCATAAGTCAATAACAAAATACCACCCGCAACGATAATAGCCGTTAAATATAAGGCATAGTTATAAGTAGTAAATTGTTCAATAAGTGCCACACAATACAAGGGGGCAATAATTTGGCCAAGGCCGTAAGCTGATGTGATTGCGCCCATGATAAAAACTGGGTTTTTATTGGACAGTTGGCCAGCAAAATTCATAAACAAAGCAACTAAACCTATAAATGTTGCGCCAAAAAACAAACCACTAATAAGGTTCATAATAATATTATTCGAAAAAGTAGGAATTAAAATACCAACAATCTGCAACAACATAGCGGCCATCATAATATTAATACTGCCAAAGCGATGTGCTAAACGCATCCATATAATGCAAGAAGGGATGCCAGCAACACCAACGGCTAACCATACATAGCCGCCATATCCTGCTAATCCGTCTAATGAATTGACGATATCAGGCAGAAATGTTGCTTGTACCACCATACCGATACCTTCGGTAAAGTAAGCCAAAATTAAGACAATAACCATAGGTGAAAAAAGCGTTTTATCAAACTTGTGTTTCACCACTTCACTGCTTGGTTGCCTATCAAACCTTAAGATATAAGCCGAATAGCAAGATAAAAAAGCGCCAAGGATAGCGAGTACTAGCCATGCATCTTTCCAATCGCCACCAAAATAAAATACCGCTCTCATAACTAAATCAGTAATGACAATTGAAAAACCTAAACCGCTAAAGTGGATACCCATCGCCTTAGTCTTATTGGTGTCTTTTAGCTTTAACATAACAACAGCAGAGCCAACAACGAGCGCCATTGCCGCACCAAATCCCGCCAATAATCGCGCAATAATCCATAGAGTATTATTTTCGGTAATGCCTAAAACAAAAGAAGAAAGCACACAAAGGCACAAACCAAATCTAAAATACCTAACCTTGGCATGTATATCTTTAATAAAAATAGAAAAAACAGAGCCCATCAAATAGCCAAGATAATTGATTGAGGCAAGTACACCAGCGAAGGCGATGCTGATTGACTCCTCTAGCATAGTCGGTAACAGCGACGTAAAAACAAAACGAGCGACACCTACCCCAACCACAAGGGCTAAGATACCTGCTAATAAAATTGAGTAGTTACTGTCTCGGTGAAATTGTGGCATATTTGTCCAAAAAACATTTCTTCGCTATATCTTACACTGTATAACTAAAGGGGTAGATAGGTAAATCACCAATAATGATAAATGCTATACAAGATAGTCATATAAATAATAATGACCAGAGACTTTATCTTTATAGATTATTTGGCACAAAAAAAATGAGTGCCAAGGCAATGATAATATTTAGTGCAATGAACAATTTTTCACGTAGGTAAATATTATCTCAATGTGCAACGTAATAGCCCCTTTTTATATAGCTTTACAGCGCTCCCGCCCCTTTATAACCCCCTTTAACTTTTAGATTATCAGTAAACTATATGTTGCTATTGGACTCAATTTAAATATGTTATCGTCTAGCTAATTTAATCGCTCAGGTTTATTATTTTTAATGTCATTTGAATTGATTTTTCTGTTCTTTGCCGGTTTTTTTGGTGGTGTGCTTAACTCAGTTGCTGGTGGCGGGAGCTTTATTACCTTCCCCGCACTTATTTTTGTTGGCCTTCCTCCCATTATCGCAAATGCGACCAACACTTTTGCCTCATGTGCCGGCTATATGAGCGGTACTTATGCTTTTCGAAAAGAGATTGCTGCTAATAAAGCTCAACTGCCACTTATTATAACAATCAGCGTGATCGGCGGTATTATCGGTGCATGGTTATTACTAAAAACACCTGAAGTGTTGTTTCGTGAGGCTATCCCTTGGTTACTGTTATTTGCGAGTGTATTGTTTGTTTTTGGCGGCAAGATTAATGCTGGACTTAAAAAATTGGCAGTCAATCACCAACATGCCTCATCAATAGGTAGTTTATTACTGGTCATTGTTCTGTTAGGTATCGCTATTTATGGTGGTTTTTTTAATGCCGGTTTAGGCATAATTACCCTTAGCTATCTGGCATTAGCTGGTCACACTAATATCAATACAATGAATGGCTTAAAGCTATTGATATCCTCAGCAGTATCAATAATTGCTATCACAGTGTTTATTTACAATGATGTGATTGCCTGGTATCAAGGAACTATTGTGCTATGTGGCACATTAGCTGGAGGTTATATTGCTGCAAATGTTTCACGCAAATTGCCACAAGCTAAGGTCAGGTATTTTGTTATTTTCGCGAGTATTATAACCACTCTGTATTTCTTTTATGATAGTTATGCGAGCTAACGTTTAGATAAGCTTTCGCCCCGCAACAGCCGGTGATATCAATGAGATGGTAAGTTAAGTGGCAGCGTTTATTGGTTAAAAATGTAACCAAAGCGCATTCGAATAAGAACCTTGTAAAACTAATAGCAGTTTATGTAAGGCCGATTAAATCCACTTAAATACCATTTGAACGTTTATTTATAAAGGGTTGTTAGGCCGTTTCTTAACTTTCTTTAGCTATTTCACGTAATGCTTGTTCAAAAACATCCGCTGGCTGACCACCACTAATCAAATGCTTATCATTGACTATCACGGCAGGCACTGAGCTTATGCCCATTGATTGATAATGGCGTTGCAAAGTACGCACCTCTTCTTCGTATTCATCAGACGCTAATATTTGTTGAGCCTTTTCTTTATCTAAACCAACACTTTGCGCTACATCGAGTAGCTTTTGATGATCACTGGGATCGCCACTCTCTTTAAAATACAGATCAAACAAGGCGAGTTTAAGTTCAGTCTGCTTATTATATTCTTTTGCCCAATGAAGCAGCCGATGTGCGTCAAATGTATTATATATTCGACCACCACCACGGTTACCAAATTCATAACCAAGCGCTAAACCTCGTTGCTTGATCATCAGTCTATTTTGCTCACTTTGTTCAACACTAATGCCGTATTTTTCGGTAATGTGTTCGGTAATATCCTGACCTTCTTTTGGCATATCAGGATTGAGCTCAAACGGTTGCCAGGTGATATCAACTGAAATATCATCCGCAAGTTTGGTTAATGCTTGATTTAAAGACTGGTAACCAATAATACACCAAGGGCAGGAAACGTCGGAGACAATGTCTAATTTAAGGTGTTTACTCATATTTTTTCACTTGAAATTTGTTGGTAAAATAACTTAAATTATTTGCAGCGTTTAAGCCGAGTAAAAAATAAGCTAAGTAAAGAAAACTAACCATGACAGTAAATGGTTAGCGATAGATTAACATAAAGTAGTTTTATACATTGCAATAACAACCTTTCGCTTCTTTAACAACAAGATTAGCGGCATAACCTTTTAAGTAGTTATTTAACATAGTCTGGGCATAGCCTGACGTTTGCGAGCAAGCTAAACCTTGCCCATAAGGACCAAAATAGACAACCTCTCCTGATTCATCTATTAGTGCTACAGAGGGCGTGGAGGGAATAACATTGTGCTCATTAATGACAACATTCTTTATTAAAAAATCATTAGCACCCGCCAGTTTATTGAGATCTTTAATATGTTTTTCACTGTACTGTTGGCATTTACAACTCGGTGTAGAGAAATGGAGTAGTGTTTTTTGACCCGTCATATTGGCCGGCTTGGCATAAGGTAACAAATAACCAGATAGCTCCTGATTTCCTACACCCGCTAACTTATTACTCTCATCAAACTCGACAAGCCTATCTTTTATCAGGTAACCAAATGCAGATAGCGTAAAAGCTATCCACACGGTAAGTACTCCCCACTGAAGTTTCGACATTAGTTTATTTAAAACGAGCAATATTAAGTGCCATTGCATTCGAGGTAACACTAACACTATCGGCCTCTGAAGCTAATGCTTGGACTCTTTCTCTGTCGACTAAAGCTGTATCTCTTAACGTTTCGGCACTTTTTGCTATATCTGCAGTGGTTACTGATTGTTGCTCAACCGCTGCGGCGACATTAATCGATATAGCACTGGCATGCTCCACGAGTGCTGACGCTTGAGCTATTTGTTTTTGAGCTTTATCAGCACTTTCAATGACCGATTGAACAATCCCAATACTATGGGTCATTGAATCTGTTGTTAACTTAGAGTAACTTTTTAACAGGGAAAGCGTTTGACCTATTTTGTCAGTACTTTCTTTAGTGCGAGTTGCTAACGCACGGACTTCATCGGCAACAACAGCAAACCCTCGACCTTGCTCTCCTGCTCTCGCTGCTTCTATTGCCGCGTTTAACGCTAATAAATTTGTTTGCTCAGCAATACCACTTATTTCAGATAATACCTTCGAAATAGCTTCTGTAGAGTTAGCGAGATCGTTCACTTGTTCGCTGGTCTTTTCAAGTGCAGATGTTAAGTTTTTGTTTTGATTATTAATGCTAATAATTTCTTCATTGGATGCCTTCGTAAAGTCAGTAGCTTCTTTCATCTGATCACTTAACTGAGTCGTTTCTTGCGCGATAGATGCTACTGTTACTGCCATTTCTTCTGCCGATGTCGCAATCACTTCAGTTTCTTGTTGACGCTGTGCTGTCGAGCTTTCAAGTTCTTCTTTGGTTCTATTTAAATTTTGTGAGTTAGCATTTAATTCGACAACTTGCTCTTTTACCCCTTGAATAACCTTTGATAATAAGTCTAATAATTCATTAAAAGACAATAAGGTTGTATTATTATTTGCTCTTGCCTTGATGCTCAAGTCAATCGCATTGACATCAACCGTTAATGAAGTCGCCACTAACGATAATTCTTTACCTGCTTCACTTTCTACTTTCATGGAATGTGCTATGTAGCCAGCAATAATAGACTCAGTAATAGCATAAACAGCATGTATTATAACGGTTGAGAAGAGCAATCTATCTTCGTCAAAGATATAAACACCCGTATCATTTACCTGCAAGTAGTAAAAAGAAAAATGGTGTACGGCAACAACAAGAATAGCCGTAATGAATACCCGCCAATCTTGAAAAATAATTAAAAACGCTAAAAGGATAAAAATTTCGAAATGAACTTCAATTAAGCCCTGTGCTTGATGAATATGCAAGGCTGCAAATATCATGACTGCGAGCGCTGAAACATGACCTGAAATAGCACCATCTCCGGCTGTTTTGTAGAAGTATATCGGCACAAGTAATGCAGGTAGGCCAATAATAAGTGCTGATAGGTATGAATCATAGATGAAAGCCAAGAGCAAACTTTCAGCAAATAAAATACATAAAAGGTATGTAAATAGTGTGTTATTTTTATTCATTTTTATCCCGTTATACAGACATAATTAACATCAATTTCACTATGGTTAAAGTTCGACATATTAGGGTTCAATTGCTACCATCGCAAATAAAACCTAGCCCTGTAAATCTCTGAAATCCCTGTAAATCGCGCTTTAAATCAAGATACCATAACTTTAGTTCAATAAAATTGACAAATCAATATCATAAGTATTTAAGTCAGTTAATTTAATAGCTATTGGCTTAGTTAGATAATACCTAAGCGGTTAAATATTTATAAAAATATGTTTTATTTAGCTTGGCTATACAGGCGATATAAAAAATAACCCAGGTTCAAGATAAAAAACTCAATCATAATGGTGTATCATCTGCCTACTTCTGCTTATAACATTAAACCAATACTAGTGAATTCATGAATTATATTCCTTTAGATGACCTTAAAAATGCTTGGATTTTTAGACATAAAAGCCTGCCGATCAATGATAAAGATAAAACAAAAATAAAACCTATGGTTCAAGCACGAGCACAAGTTGTTTGGGATACCTTTATTAGTCGACAAGTCGACCATCCTGATTTTTTCAAAAAGGGTGATTGGCCATTTGAAGAAACAACTTGGCAGAAAACATTGGCATGGGAAAGTATTTGGGATAGTGAACAAGCAGAATTGCCTGCAGAAGTTGTTGCTCATTTAGCGTGGGACAATAATACCGTGGTTTATTTTTGTAGTGCAAAAAACAATGTTATTGAAACAACTTGGGCTGTTTTCCAGCGTTGTTGGAAGAACTTTCTTTTTATGGATGATGGACCACTTCTTATCGGCAAAAAGCGTAAAGAAGCGGTGCAATTTTTATCTAATGGTCAATGTAAGCTTGGTTTAAAAAAGTAAAGACAGATACAGCCAATTAAATTTAGGCTTAGCGCTTAACATGTTCAAGTTCGTTAATATCGTCTTCACCTGACAATAGCACAGCAAACCAACGACCTTCTTCTGCGTTCTCTAAGCCTATTTTAATGATCATGGTTAATGGCACCGAAAGTAACATCCCTACTGAGCCGAGTAACCATCCCCAAAAGATTAATGACAGAAAAATCACTAAGGTTGACAACCCTAAGCCTTTTCCTAAATAACGAGGTTCAACAATATTTCCCATCACCATATTAATAGTGATATAGCCTAAACCGATAAGACCGGCCTCAGGCAAACTCAATTGTAATACGGCCAGTGACATCGCCGGAACCGCTGCGATAATAGAGCCAATATTAGGAATATAATTAAGCAGAAAAGCAAGCACACCCCAAAGCAAGTAAAAGTCTAAACCAAACGCCCAGAGCATTATTGACACTATAATACCGGTAGCAATACTCACTAAGGTTTTAATCGCTAAATAGTTATTTACCGAGGTAAGAAAACGGTCTATTTGCTTTAAGCGCATTTCGGGATCCGCTAAAGCAAAATGTAACTTTTTAGGTAAAGACGAGGCTTCAAAAAGCATAAATATAACCGTGATGATAATAAGAAATAAATTGGCCATCACACTGCCTAATCCGCTAAGCATATCGGCTGCTAAGCCCATGGCTGCAGCGGGGTCAAAATATTCCATTAATAACGCTGACGATATAATAATATTTTTATCGGCTAACTGCTCAGTTATCCAAATAAACTGTACTCTTAATTGCTCGCGATATTCAGGTAATTTAAGGGATAGTTCGGTGAGTGATTTTCCAACTAACCCCGCAAGAGATAAAGCAACAATAACGAACAAGGCTATGACTAAAAGTACCGCTATTACTTTTGGTATTTTATAACGGCTAGCGCGGGCAATAAGCGGGTTACAAATAATAGCGATGAAAACAGAAAGTAAAAAAGGTACTAAAATATTAGCAGCCGTTTTTATCCCTGCAAAAACAATAAACAGTGCTGCGGTTACTACTAGCATTTTTACTGCACCGCCTGATTTTTCCATTAATCCCATAGTGTTAACTTTATCATTTAAAAAACCTTACTATACCCGAAACTTAAATCTAGTGTTAATAAACTTAAGTTTCGATTGTTAACAAGCAAGCGCGGTTTACATTGTTCGACGGATCAAGGTCAAACTTGACATATTCAATAATCGCCAACAACTTAGCATGCCCATGATACCAACAAATCCAGCGCCAGCAGCGATACCCACTAACCAGTAATTGAAATGAAAGCTCGCCGACATTTCAAAGACTTGCGTTTGCAAGAAAAACACCGCTATTTCCATCGCAATACTCGCCATTAACCCCGCAACAGCGCCAAGTGCAACAAACTCAAACAATACGCTATTTCGCAGTAGTGAACCTTTCGCGCCTAAGGTACGCAATATCGCTAACTCTCGCTCACGCTCTTCCATACTTGCTTGCACTTGTGCAACCAACACTAAACTACCCGCTAAAATAACTAACACTAAAATAAGTTCAATCGCGATTGAAACTTGCTCTATCATGCTGGTCAGTTGTTTCATAATTGCACCAAAATCCATAATTGAGATGGTAGGATATTGGCTTAAAAAGCGATAAACTTCATTTTTTTGTTGATCTGATATCATCCACGCCGAAATAGAAGTGGACTCTATATCGATAACGGCAGCTTCATTGAAAATCATAATAAAATTTAACTGTCGACTCTTCCAGTTAACGTCGCGAATACTAGTAACCGGCACAGTGAATTCGTCAGTACCAATAGTAAAAGTGAGCTCATCGCCAAGTTTAACATCTAAACGTTCAGCCATACCTTTTTCCATAGAGACTTGTGGTAAAGTATCCTCTATTTGCCACCATTGCCCTTCGATAACTTCATTGGTCAAAGGTAATTGCTCTTGCCATGTTAAGCTTAATTCACGGCCAGCACCTTTTCGCTCTTTTGGCTTTTCTTTATCCTCTACCTTGGGTTTGTCTGTGTCGGTCGTTGCTGAATCTTTATTCTCATCCTCGTCAATTTTGACTGTTTTTTCACCATTAATCGCTGATAAACGTCCTCGAAAAATAGGATAAAACCCCTGATTATCGAGATTGAGCTGCTCGGTAAAAGCTTGCAGTGGTGCAACTTCTTCATTGGCAATATTAAGTAAATAATGATTAGGCGTGTTTTCCGGGAACTGTGCTTGCCACTCATCAATAATTGAACTTTTCATTACCGTTATTAGTAGTAATAACTGAATAGCGATAGTAAAACTGACTAATTGCACACTATTTTCATTGGCGCGGCGCTTTAAGTTTGCTAAAGCCAGATGCCAAGCTTTACCGGCTTTAGCACCAGCACTTCGCCCTGCCCCCATGATTAATCGCCCTAAAAGCAATAAAACACCAGAAACTAATATACCACCTAACAACAATGACAAACTCATAACGAGATCGTGACTAAATAACATCAGTAGCGCAAAGAGTGCCAGTAGTGGGATCACTTGATGCCAACCAAACCTTGGTAATTCATTTTTGCTAAAACCGCGAATAACATCGAGTGGTTTCGTTGAAATTAATTCAGTAATAGGATGAATGGCAAAGGCAACCGCACAAAGCACTCCCGTTATCACAGCAGTGATAAATGGTTTAAACGTTAGTTGGCTTTCATCTAATGACAAGTAGCTTTCTATAGCACTCACACCGGCGAGCATCAGCATATAACCAACAACAAGCCCTACTATGATACTTATTAAGCTAAGTAAGCCCCAGTGCAGCATATACAATTTTTTTACATGAGACGTTGAAGCGCCTAACGCTTTAAATACTGCAACCATAGGTTGATGACGTTGCCCATACCGTCGACTGGCAACCGCAACAGCAACAGCAGCAAGCACAATACCTAACATACTGGCTAACGATAAAAACTTCTCTGAGCTGTCTAAGACCTTTGATAGACGGTTTTTTGCTGATTTAGCATCGTACCAATTTTGAGTTTCATTGAGTTGTGGCTTTATCCAGGTTTCAAATGTTTCAATATCGTCACGCTCCCCCGCAAACATATATTGATAATAAACGCGACTGCCGGGCTTTATCAACTGGGTTTTCTCAATATCTTTAATATTAAGAAATATAGTGGGTCCGGCAACAAACATACGGTATGAACGGTCAGGAATTTCTACAATAACACCGGCAACAGTCAGCGGGAGAACCCCGACCTCTATTGTGCCACCGATTTTAACATCAAGACGGCTAAGAATACTTTCTTCTACATAAGCCGTTCCTTGTTGTGGCGCGCCAACCGAGCTGGGTATTTCTTGATCTAGCGACGTTTTAACAAGAAGCTCGCCGCGCAAAGGATATTTTTCTGAAACAACATCAAGTTCAGATAACAGCATGTTATCACCTGAAAAAACCATAGAATCGAGTAATATTTTCGAGGCGACATTGAGCGATAAACTATCACTTTTATCAAGGTATTCGGTCGGTATTACTCGGTTAGAGCCCAGCACCCGATCGGCTGCTATGGTGTTAGCGCTGTTGGTGATGATAGCTTGCTTAATTTGCTCTGAAAAACCCGTTAATGAAAATACTGTGCCGACTGCGAGAACAATCGCTAAAAATATAATGGTTAAGTCACCGCGGCGAAACTCATGATGTAACAGTCGTAATGATTGTTTAACCCAAGTCTTTGATGGTTTTACCCTTAATTCAGTCATCGTTAACCTACTTTCATATGAGCAGGAAGTTCATCTTGATTGGCGTTGTTGAGATTAACCTCTTGTAAAACGCCGCTGTCCATTTCAACTTGACGTTGACAGCGCTGGGCTAATTTTGGATCGTGAGTAACCAATATTAAGGTGGTGCCATGTTTTTCATTTAATTGAAAAAGTAAATCGGCGATATGAACGCCTGTTTTGGTATCTAAATTGCCCGTAGGTTCATCGGCGAATAATACGTCGGGCTTGGTAATAAAAGCGCGAGCAATAGCGACCCGTTGTTGTTCACCACCCGATAATTGTGACGGATAGTGTTCAGCACGTTCACCAAGGCCTACAGCATCAAGTAACGCCAGTCCTTGTTGTTTTGCATCAGGTAAATTTGCTAATTCAGCCGGCAACATAACATTTTCAAGTGCAGTTAAACTGCTAATTAATAAAAATTGCTGGAAGATAAATCCAACGTGATCTGCTCGTACTTGACTACGTTGCTCTTCATTAAACTGGTGCAATGGGTGGTTTTTAAGATAAACTTCACCTGACGTAGGTAAATCTAAGCCCGCTAAAATAGCTAACAAGGTTGTTTTTCCTGAGCCTGATGAACCTACTATTGCTAATGTTTCACCTGTATTGACCGTTAGGTGAACAGGTTGAAGTAGATCAAGAGTTTTCTCTTCTAACTGCACAGACTTAGTTAACGCACTTACTTTTAATATGGCTTCGGAATTTGACTTCATGAATAAACATCCCATTTATATTTTGTTTTTAAGCTTAATAGCTTTAATTTCTATATCTTTTTCGACATTGGCTAACCCTTCAGCCAAGCATTCTATTTTACTACTAGGTGATAGTGTTAGTGCAAGCTATGGAATGAAAGAAAACCAAGGCTGGGTTCACCTGCTAAATACACAATTAACTACGCAAAAAAGTCCTTATAAGATCACTAATGCTAGCATTAGTGGTGAGACTACAACAGGCGGTTTATCAAGGTTACCTGGGATATTAGCCAAAGAAAAAGTTGACCATTTAGTGATAGAACTTGGTGGCAATGATGGTCTTAGAGGCTACTCACCAAAGAAAATTAAAAATAATTTGTTACAAATGATAAAGCTCGCTCAAGATAAAAACATTCCAGTGTCACTCTATCAAATCAAAATCACCCCAAATTATGGGCCTCGTTATAATAAAATGTTTGAACAAGTATTTATTGATGTTGCCGCTGAAACTAACATTAACTTGTTACCTTTTTTTGTTGAGCCATTAGTCACCGACGCCAGTTTAATGCAAAAAGATGGCATTCATCCCAATGTTAAAGCTCAGCCAATTATTGCTGAATTTGTTGCTAGTCAGTTTACAGAAATCATGGAAGAATAATATGGATTTTATTTGGATTCTATTTGCCTTTGGTTGTGGGATGGCAGCAAAGTCATTTTCATTACCACCATCAATTGGTTATCTCTTTGCAGGGTTTTTACTAAATTTTCTCGGTTTTCAAGCCGACGACAGTATCAATACATTAGCAAACCTAGGCATCACCTTAATGTTATTTACTATTGGTTTAAAACTCAATGTTAAAGACTTATTAAAAAAAGAAGTCTGGTTAGGTAGTTTGTCTCATAGTGTCACTTGGGTGTTAATCGGTGCTTTGCTGCTAAAATTACTTGCCCTTGCTGCTATTAGTTACTTTGCTGACTTGTCTTTTTACACCTTAGGGTTAATTATTTTTGCCTTGAGCTTTAGTAGTACGGTTTGTGTCGTTAAGCTGATGGAAGATCACGGCGAAATGCGCACGCGCCACGGTAAATTAGCCGTGGGAATTTTAGTGATACAAGATATTGTCGCGGTAATATTTTTAGTGGTGGCGACCGGTAAGTCTCCAACATTATGGGCTTTACTGTTGTTGAGTGCCTTTTTTATAAAGCCGTTAATCAATAAACTTATTGACCAAGTAGGTCACGGTGAACTTATTCCGCTAACCGGATTTTTCTTAGCCTTTGGTGCCTATGAACTTTTCGAGTTAGTGAGCATTAAAGGTGATTTGGGCGCCCTGCTCGTCGGGATGTATTTGGCTTCGCACAGTAAAGCCAGTGAAATTAATAAATCATTGATGGGCTTTAAAGATCTCTTTTTAATTGGTTTTTTCTTATCTATTGGCTTTACTGCATTACCCACAGTAGAAATGCTTGCGATGGCAGGCCTACTAACTTTACTTATCCCTGTAAAATTTTTCTTATTCTTTTTCTTATTCACACAATTTAAATTACGTGGCAGAACCTCTTATTTAACGGCACTAGCATTAAGCAATTTTAGTGAGTTTGGTTTGATCATCGCTTCGCTATCAACAAAAAATGGCTGGTTAACAAATGATTGGTTGGTCATTTTGTCCTTGGCCGTTTCCTTATCGTTTATTATTACTAATATCACTTATAACTTTGCTCATCGGATTTTCACCCGACATAAATTGTTTATTTGTAAATACGAAAGAAAAAGTAAACTCAGTGAAGATAACTTTATACAACCTTGTGATGCACCGATTGTTGTAATTGGTATGGGTCGCGTTGGTATGGGCGCTTATAAAGCTTTAGACAGCCAGGCTACGGGTCAAGTATGGGGATTAGATGCCGACCAAGGTAAGATCGCTTGGTTGAATGATAATGACGTGCAAGCATTTTGTGGTGACGCGGAAAATATTGATTTTTGGGAAAATATAGAAATAGAGAAACTAGAGTTAATCTTGCTCGCCCTGCCAAAAATTCAAGATATTAAAAATATAACCTTACAATTAAGACATGCAAATTATCAAGGTCAAATAGCGGCTATTGCTCGGTTTGATGATGAGCGCCAAGAAATTGAAACCTTTGGCGTAGATAAAGTGTTTAACTTCTATACTGAGGCTGGCGTTGGTTTTGCTGAGGAAAGCTTAGCGATGATCAAACCGAATAAACAGTAATATAACGACTTGAACCAGTAGTCTGGCCACTAAAGATTGATTGCTAATAAGTAACAGATCATCCTGTTACTTTGCTTTTACTATCGCCTTTAGGCTGCTCAGTAAACTCATAAGACTGTCAGATGGTGAACCCAGCGACTAAAGATCACTGGGTTTGATCGACGATGTTCGATAAAATAGTGGTACCACGACGTAAAAGCTAAAGCATCTTAGCAGACAAACTCGAAAAAGGTGATCCTAAGTCACTTTGTATGATACAAGCTTAGCAATGTAACACAGGATTGCTTAAATGCTTAAAATAGACTTAAGGTAATATTCTTATTGAAACATCAAATTTCAGGCATAAAAAAACCGACAATAAGTCGGTTTTTTTATATCACTTATAGCACTGACTCTTTAGTAACTCGTTACATAAAAAATAAGTGGCATCCCTAAGGGGATTCGAACCCCTGTTACCGCCGTGAAAGGGCGGTGTCCTAGGCCTCTAGACGATAGGGACACTAAAACTATTGAGTAAGTAAACATTGAATAAACAAGGTTTAGCTACTTAGAAAAGCATCAAACAAGATTTTCATCTCGCTTTTATGATTGAAACGTTCTTCAATCAAAGGAAACAACAAGACCTAGTTTGTTATACCCTTTTTACCTATTTATTAACTTCCAATAAAGGAAATAAAAAATAAGTGGCATCCCTAAGGGGATTCGAACCCCTGTTACCGCCGTGAAAGGGCGGTGTCCTAGGCCTCTAGACGATAGGGACACTAAAACTATTGAGTAAGTGAACATTGAATAAACAAGGTTCAACTACTTAGAAAAGCATCAAACAAGATTTTCATCTCGCTTTTATGATTGAAACGTTCTTCAATCAAAGGAAACAACAAGACCTAGTTTGTTATACCCTTTTTACCTATTTATTAACTTCCGATAAAGGAAACAAAAAATAAGTGGCATCCCTAAGGGGATTCGAACCCCTGTTACCGCCGTGAAAGGGCGGTGTCCTAGGCCTCTAGACGATAGGGACACTAAAACTATTGAGTAACTGAATATTGAATAAACAATTTTCAATTACTTAGAAAAGCATCGGACAAGATTTACATCTTGTTTTTATCATTGAAAACATTCTTCAATCAAAGGAAATAACAAGACCTAGTTTGTTATACCCTGTTTACTTATTTAATTACGGCCAATATGGCGATAAAAAAATAAGTGGCATCCCTAAGGGGATTCGAACCCCTGTTACCGCCGTGAAAGGGCGGTGTCCTAGGCCTCTAGACGATAGGGACACAAATACTATCGTGAAAAGTAAACTTTTCTATTTTAAGTGATAAAAAACACTTAAAACCAATATTATTTAAATAAAGATTAACTTAATTAAATAACTTAAAACTTGGTGGAGCTATGCGGGATCGAACCGCAGACCTCTTCGCTGCCAGCGAAGCGCTCTCCCAGCTGAGCTATAGCCCCGCTACAAATTAATAACATGGCCTAATATGCTATAAATTCATTGCCTAACAAATGATTAATCACTCGTTGAAAGCGAGGCGCATTCTAAGCACCCGTCCTAAAACTGTCAACTATTATTTTAGATAAAAAGGTGTTTTTTGCAAAGTTTTTAGTTAAGTGTTTACTTAAACATCAACTTGACTATTTTTTGTTTAATCAGTGATTTATCAATATCAACTTTTCGAAAGCGCTTTTATTTATCTGCAATTAAGCGATGTCACTAATGTTAAACGATTATTTATCTACAAGGTGCTATTTTTTCCCTAATTTCAAAAAATACATCTAGGCAAGCTCAATGAAATAAGGGTTTATAGTTTCTTTATGACAAAATTGGGGTTAAAGTTGTACTAAGATATAATAATAAGAATTTTTCATGCAGCTAGAAAAGCTAAATGTTGTCGCTATTGGTGGCGGACACGGTTTAGGTCGTGTGTTATCTACTCTCTCTTTTTTAAAAAAGCAGTTAACGGGTATAGTAACCACAACCGATAATGGAGGCTCTACTGGCCGTTTACGCAGGCGCAGTAGTTCTATTGCTTGGGGTGATTTACGTAATTGCTTAACATTGCTTGTTGATGAGGACTCTGTTGGCAGCCAGTTATTTGACTTTAGATTTGATGGGCAAGATGAACTCGGTGGTCACAATCTAGGTAATCTTATTTTATATGCCTTGGGGAAATTGCAATCTCGGCCACTTGATTCGATAAAGCTTGTAAGACGTTTATTAGGGGTTAGAACGCCTTTATATCCGATGTCAGAGACACCAACCGATCTAATGGCCTTCTACCCTAAGGGACGTTGTAAAATAGGTGAACTCTCGGTTGATAAAATGCCGATAATGCCAGAAAAATTATTATTGGCCCCGTTGGTTAAAACCTTGCCTTTGTGCATTGAGTCAATAAGGTCTGCTGATTTGATTATTTTAGGCCCTGGGAGCTTTCTTACCAGCGTTATTCCACCCTTGTTAGTGCGAGATATTACTAAAGCGATTCAGGCAAGCTCAGCTCATTGTGTGTTTATTGAGAACTTAGCTCCAGAAGACAGTCCTGCCGCAGCACTATCATTAGATGAGAAACTTAATTGGATCAAAGAAAATATTGGCTGCTTACCTATTGATAGTGTTATTTGTCAAAATGAAACGGTTACATCTACTATTTTGCCCGTTATTCATTGCGATCTTTCTAATGGTTCAGACAGTCATAACCATGATAAAGAGAAACTGTTACAGGCATTAAAACTTTGCATAAGTGGTATTGATAAACAAAATAGTATTTCTGCCTAGTTTCTAGACTGCTGATAAAAAGCCGTAAAATGATCGTTCATTTTACGGCTTTTTAGTTTTTAGTTTTTAGTTTTTAGAAGCTTCGTCTTGACTAATACGGCTAGCAACAGCACCTGTTTGATTTTTATATTTTGCATCTTCACGTTTATTATAAGGACGTGCAGCGCTTGAAGACATAGTTTCAAAGTTTAGTGCCGCTATCTTCATTTTAGGGCGAAGTGCCAAGGGAAGCTTACCACTATTATAAAACTCTAAAACAATCTGCCCAGACCAACCAGGATCGATGCGATGTGCGGTAACATGGACCATTAAGCCCAAGCGCGCTAATGATGAACGACCATCCAACCAACCAACGATATTATCAGGTAGAGTGACCGACTCATAGGTAACCGCTAGCGCTAATTCACCTGGATGTAAAAAGAAAGCCTCGCCATCAGCGATAACAATTTCATCACTCATCACTGAGTCCATCGCTTTTTGCATTTCAGCTTTGGGACCACTTAAGTCGATATAAGGTGCGGTATGATCTTGAAAAACGCGAAATTCGTTACCTAAACGAATATCAACACTTACCCCTGAAATCATACTGCTATCGGGTGCAGGGGTAATAATAATTTCACCTCTTTCAAGCGATGTTTCTATGTCTTTGTCGGACAATCTCATGTTAGTTCTTCTTACGTTATTACTTTAAGGTTAGGGAATTAGCTATAAAGGCTAATCTTCAATCAATAGTTTTGCGGTATTTGGACTGCGTGAATCCAACTGCAGATATAACTGTGCAGCGATAGTTCGCGCTATCTTACGGTATTGCTCACTGATGTTACTAGTGTTATCTGTTAATAATGGCGAAACCCCTTGGTCTGCATCACGACGAATACTGACATCAAGCGGCAGTTGTCCTAAAAGTTGCGTATCATATTTATTGGCAACCCGTTGACCTCCACCTTCACCAAACAAGTGTGATTGATGACCACAATTTTCGCATTGGTGATAACTCATATTTTCAATAATACCGAGCACAGGTACTTTTACTTGTTCAAACATCGCAATACCCTTTATCGCATCAGCCAGTGCTATATCTTGTGGTGTGGTAATAACCACAGAAGCTGCCACGGGTACTTGTTGTGATAACGTTAATTGAATATCACCGGTGCCTGGGGGCATATCAACAATTAAATAATCTATACCTTGCCAATCAGTTTCGTTAAGTAATTGACTAAAAGCTCTGCTTGCCATTGGACCTCGCCAAACAGTTGCATCATCTTCATCGACTAAAAAACCCAGCGACATTGCGCTTAAACCATTAGCATTTATTGGCGTGAGTAACTTACCATCATCAGAGCTAGGCTTTGCTCCTTTTAAACCCAGTAATGTAGGAACTGATGGGCCATAAATGTCAGCGTCTAAAATGCCAACCGAGGCTCCTTCTGCGATTAACGCATAGGCAAGATTAACCGCTGTCGTCGACTTCCCTACTCCACCTTTTCCAGAGGCAATAGCAATAATATTCTTTATACCTAAGAGTTCATGGCGGCGAACCGGCTTAACATTGTACTTAACATCAAAACGAACGGTCTGCTTAACTTCTTTAGTAAGCATTTCAGTTAATAATTGTATTTCACTATTGCAAGGGAAAGGTAAAGACAATTTAATGACAATATCATTACCTTTTTCTAAGGTAATTTCAGGGTCAATATCAGGATATAAAATTCCTTGAGGAAAATTTTCACTTCGATAACGATTTAAGCTATCAACAAGCGTTTGTTTAGCGTCACTGGGGAGTGTTTTTGACGAAAATATCTTTGAGAACATTTTAAAAGGCACTTTATCGCGTTTAGGCAATAATTATTAATGAAAAGTAATTACAAATTCTGTACCATTCCCCTCATAATTACCACCAATAAATGTAAACTTTATATGTCGTTATCAGAGTCATCATCAACTGCTAAAAATAAACGTAAAATTCTTGTAACTTGTGCGCTGCCTTATGCCAATGGCTCTATTCATTTAGGTCATTTACTCGAACATATTCAGACCGATATTTGGGTGCGTTTTCAACGTATGCGCGGCCATGAAACTTATTTTGTTTGTGCTGATGATGCCCATGGCACGCCTATTATGCTTAAAGCGCATGAGTTAGGGGTAACACCTGAAGAAATGATCAATGGTGTCCGTGAAGAGCATATGAGCGACTTTGCAGACTTTCATATTAGTTTCGATAACTATCATTCAACGCATAGTCCAGAGAATGAAGCGTTTGCTCACGAAATTTATAATCGTTTGCATGCTAAAGGTCATATTAAAACTAGAGTCATCTCTCAACTATACGATCCAGAAAAAGGGATGTTCTTACCTGACCGCTTTGTAAAGGGCACTTGTCCTAAGTGTCAGGCAGCCGATCAAAACGGCGATAGCTGTGACGAGTGTGGCGCGACGTATTCGCCCACTGAAGTGCTAAACCCGCGTTCAGTTGTTTCTGGCGCAACACCAGTATTAAAAGATTCAGAGCACTACTTCTTTGACTTGCCTGCTTTTAGTGAGATGTTGCAAGATTGGACACGAAGTGGCGCATTGCAAGATGAAATGGCTAATAAGTTAGCTGAATGGTTTGAGTCTGGTTTACAACAATGGGATATTAGCCGCGACGCTCCTTATTTTGGCTTTGAAATACCCAATGCTCCGGGCAAATACTTTTATGTCTGGCTAGACGCTCCTATTGGTTACATGGGCAGTTTCAAAAACTTATGTGATAAAACCGGTATCGATTTTGATGCATTTTGGGCGCTTGACTCGGAAGCTGAGCTCTACCATTTTATTGGTAAAGACATTATATATTTTCATAGTTTATTCTGGCCAGCTATGCTCGAAGGTGCAGGTTTTAGAAAACCAACGGCAGTGCATGCTCATGGTTTTGTTACTGTTAATGGCGCAAAAATGTCTAAGTCTAAAGGTACCTTTATTAAAGGTCGTACTTATTTAGATCATTTAAACCCTGAATATTTACGTTATTACTATGCCGCTAAATTAACCCATAAAATTGATGATTTAGACTTAAATCTTGAAGATTTTGCGCAACGAGTCAATTCAGACTTAGTGGGTAAAGTGGTTAATATTGCCTCACGTTGTGCCAGTTTTATCACTAAACGCTTTGACGGTATGTTGTCAGAAAACATCGACAACCCAGCTCTCGCTGAAGAGGTCATGGCGGCAGGTGACTCTATTGCCGCTCACTATGAAGCGCGTGATTTTGCCCGTGGTATGCGTGAAATAATGGCATTGGCCGACAAAGTTAACGAATATATAGCCGTAAAAGAACCATGGCAGTTAGTGAAAGATGAAACTAAGCAGCAAGAAGTGCAAGACATCTGTTCGCTAGGTATCAATATGTTTCGTACCTTAATGATTTATTTAAAGCCGGTATTACCCGTATTAGCCGATAGCACAGCAACGTTTTTAAATGATGAATTAACCTGGGAAGGACATAAGAAATTATTGACGAGCCACAAGATCAATAAATTTAAAGCCTTACTACAGCGTGTCGACATGGATAAAGTTAACGCAATGACAGATGCATCGAAAGACAATTTACTTGTTAAAGATGACGCTGAAAAACCGGTAAAAAAAGCGAAAAAAGAAAAAATCGTCGATAATAGTGCGGCTCTTAATGACCCATTAGGGTGTGATCCTATTAGCGAAGAAATTCAATTTGACGATTTTGCTAAAATTGATTTGCGTATAGTAAAAATCATTAATGCCGAGCATGTAGAAAAAGCTGATAAACTGTTACGTTTGACCCTTGCTCTTGATTCAAAAGAAGAAGGTGGTGAAACACGCCAAGTGTTTGCCGGTATTAAGTCAGCGTATCAACCAGAAGATTTAATTGGTAAACATACCGTGATGGTTGCTAATTTGGCGCCAAGAAAAATGCGTTTTGGTATGTCTGAAGGCATGGTGCTTGCGGCAGGCCCTGGTGGTAAAGATTTATGGATATTAAATCCTGACGACGGCGCACAACCGGGTATGCGGGTGAAATAACAACCCTCAGTCAGCTGTTAATACCAAAGAAATAAAAGCAGTGAACGTTCACTGCTTTTTTGTATTATAATTTTCAAATAGTTCGTTACAATCATTATGGCAAAATACTTATGAGTACAATATTTTAATGTTGTTTGTTAAACCACCGTTATTAGTACAAATTATCTTAGCGATGTTTCTTGGGTTGTTGATGGGGTATTACTTTTCAACCGAATATTCAGTGATTGATAACACCGCCAATGCTTTTGTTACTGCCCTGCAAATGACCGTACTGCCTTATATTGTGCTGTCACTGGTTGTTGGTATAGGTGGGCTTACCCCGAGTAAAGCCAAAAAGGTCTCTAAACAAAGTTTATTGATTATCTTAATGATGATAGCGGTCGTACTATTTTTTATTTTTAGCACCCCTTTGTCCTTTCCTCAATGGCAACATGCCGAGTTTTATTCTAATAACACCATACAATCTGTGCCAGAATTTAGCTTGGTTGACTTATTTATCTCGGCAAACCCTTTTAATGCCTTAGCAAATACTTTAATCCCTGCGGTAGTCTTTTTTAGTATCTGCATGGGGCTTGGTTTAATGAAGATTAAATCTAAAAGACAAACCTTGTTAATGCTTTCAAACTTACAACAAGCAACCGCAAACATTAATGGTTTTATTATGAAATTTGCCCCCTTGGGTATATTTTGTATCGGTTGGCGTGCCGCTGTTACTCTTGATGCAAGCCAACTCGATGGTTTAGTTGTTTACATGCTTAGTGCAATAGTTTTGGTAACTCTGCTTTGTTTTGTGGTATTCCCCGCCATTGTTGCAACGGTCACCCCTTTTGGTTATCGAGAAATAGTTAGTGTGTCTCGCGAGCCAATGATCACTGCTTTCGCTACGGGCAGCTTCTTTTCAGTATTGCCCGTGATTGTTGAAAACACTAAAAAATTACTTAAGCAAAAATATCCTCAAGATAGCGATCTTGAAAAAATATCAGAGATTATTGTGCCAATATCTTTTAGTTTACCCGTAGGTGGTAAGCTACTTGCTTTACTTTTTGTGCTCTTTGCCGCTTGGTTCTCTGGTGCCCATATTTCTTTTACTGATCATATCAATCTAGTCGTTGCTGGCTTGCCACAGTTATTTGGTAGCACAACATTAGCGATGCAAAATTTACTAGAATTGTTTAATGTTTCCGGTGCTATGTTCGACTTTTATTTAGTGGCAGAGAACCTTATTGGCGCTCGGTTAAGTGCTATTTTTTCAGTGGTATTTTCTAGCTGTTTACCGCTATTAATTGCCACGGCAATGTTAAAGCGCTTTACTATAAAATGGCGTGTACTGCTGCGTAACTTAGCGATAATTCCGCTTGTTTCTGTATTGGCATTTATCTCCTTACGTTTCAGTTTTGACACTATAAGTCACCAGTATCAAGGCTATACCAAATTTATAGAGCGAGACTTTTTGTTCACTGGTGTTGAAAGCAACTACCTCGAAAACAGCCCTGCGAATGTTGTTACCAAACCTACATTTTCTCCTGTGCTAAAACGAATTCAACAACGTGGT
The DNA here is from genome assembly GCF_014077325.1 of Colwellia sp. BRX8-5. Lineage (NCBI taxonomy): Bacteria > Pseudomonadati > Pseudomonadota > Gammaproteobacteria > Alteromonadales > Colwelliaceae > Colwellia > Colwellia sp. BRX8-5. The sequence continues at coordinate 78,912 of NZ_JACGVR010000005.1, read as the reverse complement.
TTTATTAGGGTTGGCTATTTCAGAGATGACTTACCTTACGCCTTTCATAACAATAACGGTAAGTTGGTCGGTTTTGATATTGAAATAATGAATCAACTCGCCATTGACCTCAACGTAAATGTTGAATTTGTAAAAATATTTCATCATCAAGCAGAAGCACTCTTACAATCAGGCTATTTGGATATCACGACAGGTATTCCAGTTATCCCAGATAATATGACTAAATTCACCCTTACGGTGCCTTATTCTCAGCAATCACTAGCCTTTATTGTAAAAGATGAAAGACGTGTAGAGTTTAAGCAATGGTCTAAAATTATTGAAAATAAAGCGCTGATTATCGGTATACCTGAAACTTTCTTTTACCAAACAGCTGTTGAACGCAACTTTATTCATAATAAGGCCTGGAAAATATCAACACCCAGATTATTCTTTAAAGAAAAGCACCAACATTTTGATGGTATGCTATTTGGTGCTGCAGCAGCTTCTGCCTGGACATTATTATATCCTGAGTACACAGTTATTGTGCCTAAACCTGTCTTAGCACCTATATCTATGGCATTCCCGATTAATCATAACGATCAAGCTTTTGAACTGTTTATGCGTAATTGGATAAATATGAAACAACAAAGTAACGTTATTGATAAATTATTTAATTATTGGATCAGTAATAAAGCCCCTGTTAAAGCAAATATAAGTAAGTAACCTAGTGATAAAAATGAAGACAATAAGTAAAACCAACAATAAATTAATACTAATGCTGACTTTAATCGGATTATCAGCATGCTCATCTCAATATACTGTTTCAACAAATTTGGACAAAGAAAATTTTCAAACATACTTTAGCCATGCACAGGTAAAAGTTTTTCAAGATGAAAGTGAATTTCCTGGCCGCTACAAACTTATTGGCTTAGTTGAGGGTGAAGATTGCCAGGCAAAAAGTCATCATGCCTTACCAGATAAAATAGCGGCAAGAACTGAAGCACGTAGACAAGCAGCTCAACAACAAGCGAATGCGATAATTTTTAGTGGTTGTGCGTTGATTGATGACGACCAAGCAAATAAGCAATGTATTGCAACGCTTGTCTGCTATGGTATGTCTTATCAAGTTGAACCGCTTAAAAAGATTAACTAATGACTGTATCACCTGAAAACCAGGTAACCTTCAACTATATTGGTCGCGTTAATTCTCCCTACAAAGAAAAATTCGCTATTCCTCGTCAACCGGGTCTAGTGAGTGCAGCACAAGGCTCAATTTTATTACTTGATGATGCCAATAACCAAGAGTTGCTTCGTGGCATTGAGCAATTTAGTCACCTGTGGGTATTGTTTATATTTCATGGGACGCAGCGCCAAGGTTGGAAACCGCTCGTGAGACCACCTCGCTTGGGAGGAAATAAAAAACTGGGGGTATTAGCCACTCGTTCTACATTCAGACCTAATCCGATTGGTATGTCGGTAGTAAAGTTAGAGGGTATTACGCAAAACAACAAACAAACTGTTATTAATATTTCTGGACTAGACCTGCTTGATCAAACGCCCGTTGTTGATATTAAACCTTATATTCCCTACTCTGATAGTATTGATGGTGCACAAGCCGGCTTTGCACAACAACCCTTGCACGCAGTAACCACCAAGTTTTCTCAGCAAGCACAAGATGATATGCAAAAGTATCAACGAGAGTATCCAGAGCTAGCACTTTTTATTGAACAAGTCTTAGCGCAGGACCCTAGGCCCGCTTATAAAAAGCGACAAGGCGATGATAAAATCTATGGCATGAAACTCTACAATTTAAATATATGCTGGCAAGCAAATTTAAATAATGAGATGTATGTGCTTTCAATAAATAAAGTTGATGATTAACTTTAAAACACACTCAGTATCTCAATATAAAAAAGGTCAGCAGAGCTGACCTTTAACATTCAAAATAAATGACCACTTTAACTAAAAAAATTTAGTGGTGATGACCGCCAGCGCCATGTGCGTGACCATGTTCAATTTCTTCATCTGTAGCAGCACGTACATCAATGACGTCTAAGTCAAAGGTTAATACCATACCAGCAAGGGGTGGGTTAATATCAACAGTGACCATAAACTTACCCGCTTTAACAATAGTCACTTGACGTTGACCTTGCTCGGTTTCAACAGAAGCTGTCATGCCAGCTTGCCATTTAGTGGTCCCTTGACCGTCTTGTAGATGTTTTGCTGGAACACGTTGGATCATATCTTCTTTACGCTCACCGTAAGTATCTTCTGGTTGTAGCGTGACTGAAAATTTGTTGCCTACTTCTTTACCCACTAAGGCATTTTCAACACCGACTAACATATTTTTATAGCCATGAAGATAGGCTAAAGGATCACCCGCGTATGATGATTCAATTTCATTGCCAGCTTCATCTTTTAAGGTGTAGTGAAATTGAACAACGGTTTTATCTGCAATTTTCATTTTAAATCCAATTTAATTAATACAATAATAATTTTCTGCGAGTGTAGCAAAAACAGACGCTAGCCACTATGCCCAAAGTAATAAAATAACCACACTAACAATAATTAATAACATACCTAGGTATTCAATTCGACTAATACGTTCCTTAAAAATTCGGTAAGTTAATAATAAAGTAATAAAAAACTCTACTTGTCCTAGTGCCTTCACATGAGCTGCATTTTGAAAGCTAGCGGCAGTAAACCAACCAATTGAACCAATAACGCTGGTTATGCCAACAAATAAACACATACGCCAATGTTTAGCCATTAAGGTAAGTTGCTTTCTATCTTTTAAACTAAGATAAATAATTGATATGACGGACTGTACACCAACCATAAACAACAAAGTAACAGCGGCACTAACCATTAAATCTGTGTTTAGGGCCAAGCTTGATTCTCTAATTAATAAGGTCGTAATGGCTAAGGCTAAGCCTGAAGATAAGCCAAAACCAGCGCCAGGGTTTTTAAATATATCAGTAACCGTAAATTTTACTTTTGAGACAATTAACACGCCTATCACACCAATAAAAACAGATAACCACGCTAGCAATGATAAAGAAACTGAAAAGAACAAGGCTCCCACGACAGCAACTTGAATAGCTTCAGTTTTAGCTAAACTTGTCGCTACCGCAAAATTACGATATTTAAAGGCCGCAACCAAACAAAAAGTCCCAATAATCTGCATCAGACAAGCGATAAGCGCGTACATAAGAAAATGACTGTTAAGCACAGGTAAAGTCACTGCTCGCTGTTCGGTAATAAAGAGCAAATATATAAAAGCAAAAGGCAGCGCATAGATATAGCGCACACCTGTCGTCGCCATGGCACTTAAATGTCCCGATAGCTTCTTTTGTCCAGCGGTGCGAATAGCCTGCATAACAGCGGCAAGTAAAGTGAAATAAACCCAGAGGTCTAAAGAAAAGAAAGAAAAGTCCAAAATCAATCCTAATGATGAAAACGACCAGCAAAATAATGTTAGGCAAAGGCAATAAAAAGCCTTTTATGCTTTATGTTACTAATTAATATTGATAATGTTTAAATTTGAAATTCAAAGTAACCTTAAAACTATGACAGAACAGCTACCGATCGCTATTATGCCGGGTAACGATTTAATAGAACAGTTTACTCAGATAAAGTCAGTGTGTAATAAGCTTGAAGCACAATTTAATTTTCAAACATTGACCGCAAATTGGTATGGTGATGAAAAAAATATTTTATTAATCAATCTCTATCTAGAAACTCAGCAATTTGTTGATGAAGAGATAACTAAAGATCATCAGGGAGAGATTAGCTATTTTGCTGATGATGTTTTCAGTGTTTACCAAAAAGAACATCAGCAGGTAAAATGTTTTATTGCGATAACGCCAGCTGAGTTAACTCTGTTAGCGCAAGAGAAAAAATTATTACCTCGCTATATTCAAGTAAAACTGCACAAGGTACTGAATTTAATTGCCAATAAGTTAACGCTACCCCATATATAAACAAGTGTAAGAAATAGCGTTAAACCATTGAACTCGTCAGTTAAAGGCTATTCACTATGTCTTTAACCAATTCAGGACCTTGGTATATAAAGCCAGTATAAACTTGTACTAATTTAGCACCCGCCGCTATTTTCTCTTGTGCATCACGGCCACTCGAAATACCGCCAACACCGATTATAGGTAATTTATTATCTAGGGCTATTGCCAATAAACGAATAACCTCGGTACTTTTGTCTTTTACTGGCTCACCACTGAGACCACCCTGCTCTTCTCCATGCTCTAAGCCAACCACACCTTCACGTGAAAGTGTGGTGTTAGTGGCAATAACGCCATCAATATTATTGCTGATCAAACATTGGGCAATCGATTCAATCTCTTCTTTGCTTAAATCTGGTGCTATTTTTACGGCTAACGGTACATATTTACTATGCAGTTCGGTCAGTACTTTTTGTTCCGCTTTAAGCGCGGCTAATAGCTCATTTAATGCATCACCATATTGTAATGAACGTAAACCTGGCGTATTAGGTGATGAGATATTTATGGTGATGTAGGTTGCGTAGTTATAAACTTTACGCATACAAATAAGATAATCGTCTTTAGCTTGATCATCTGGGGTATCTTTATTTTTACCAATATTAATACCCAGCACGCCTTTAAAATTTGCTTTACGTACTTGATCAATTAAATAATCAACGCCTTTGTTATTAAAGCCCATGCGGTTTATAACTGCATTTGCTGTCGGTAAACGGAAAATACGCGGTTTTGGGTTACCCGGTTGTGGCTTAGGTGTCACAGTTCCTATCTCAACAAAGCCAAATCCCATGGCATCAAACGCGTTAATGCATTCGCCATTTTTGTCTAATCCAGCCGCTAACCCAACCGGATTAGGAAAGGTAATACCCATGGCTTCGACTGGTTTATCAGTAATGTTTTGTTTATAAAGTAAATTTAATGGTGTTGAACCCGAGGCTTTAAAGCCTTTTATTGTCAGCTCATGAATAGCTTCAGGATCAAACTTGAATAATACTTTACGAATTGCGGAATAAAACATATTGCCTCTGGACGGATAAGTTAACGCGAAAAAACTTTAATCAAAATCGACAACGACCTAAAAAAAATCCCCACTTAGTAGTGAGGATTTTATCAGTTAAATCAATCTCGTTAAAGCTTGATTAATGGCTTTGACTTATTTTGCTGGATCGCAATTTAAACTCAGTAACATTAACTCTCTTAGTGCAACAGAGAACTTTGCAAACTCATGCGTGCGACCAATTCTAAAGTCAGCTAAGATTTGGTTCCAACGTTCAAGTGGTTGAGCATTCGTCTCAATCCAGTTATTAAGTAAGGCTTCGACTTCAGGTTGTTCAACACCACAATCGCAGCGTAAAACGACTTGTGCTAATGAACGTTGCTGCCAATCAAGTTCCTCTCTAAATGAAGCTCTAGCAAGCGCTTGCCAGTGATTAGATACCGGTTGGCTAGTGATCTGATCTAAGAACCAATGTAAGTCTAAACGAACACCTAGCTTGAAGTATAAGTCAGCAACTAATTCAATTGGACGATTATCCGCTATTGAAATATCAGCAATATCCATTACCGGGAATAATGAACTTAACTGTGAAATACGTTTTGCGATTTTCACTGGAACGCCTGTTCCAACAAGATCTGTTTCAACACGTTGTAGTTGTTCAACTTCTGCGGTTACCAATAACTTATCTAAATTGTTGGCTAAATTTTCAAACGTTGGACGATACATAGCGATTGTTTCAGCAATACCTAACGCTTTATTACGATGGCGTAAGAACCAACGTGTTGCTCGTCGTACCGTACGACGCATTTGAAATAACATTTCAGTTTGAATAGAAGTCGAAATTTTATTATCTAATTCGGTAATTTCGTTCCAAATGGTTGATAACTCAAAAACTTCACTGGCCATAACATAACAATTGGCGATTTCAGCAACCGTTGCACCTGTTTCTTCATGCATGCGATTAACAAAATTGAAACCCATATCGTTACCAATATCATTGGCTAATTTTGTCGCTATAATTTCAGCACGCAGTGGATGCAGTTGCATTTGTTCTTGATACTTAACCTGTAATTGTGGAGGGAAAGCTTCAAGTAATAAACGATCGTGATAAGGGTTGTCCGTGATACCTGGACAAACCAAATCTTCTTTTAAGACCATTTTACCATAGGCAAGTAGCACTGAAAGTTCTGGGCGAGTTAAGCCTTGACCTTTAGATAAACGCTCAGAAATTTCATCATCCGTTGGAATAAATTCTAAAGCACGATCTAATTTACCCGCTTTTTCTAAGCCATGGATAAAACGCTCTTGCTCTTTTAATTGTTTAACGCCACGCATTGCCGTAATAGACAATGAATGGGTTTGGCGATAACAATCTTCTATAACAATTTTACCGACATCATCAGTCATATCATAAAGTAACTGATTACGTTGTTTAACGGTTAAGTCACCATTTTGTACTAAACTGTTTAATAATATTTTAATGTTGACTTCATTATCAGAACAATCAACACCGCCGGCATTATCAACAGCATCAGTATTAATTCGTCCACCACGTAAACCAAACTCAACACGACCCAGTTGGGTGAAACCTAAGTTACCACCCTCGCCAACAACTTTGGCTTGTAATTCTTTGCCATTGATACGCAATGAGTCGTTCGCTCTGTCGCCAACGTCAAGATGGCTTTCTTTTGAACTTTTAACATACGTGCCAATACCGCCATTCCACAATAAATCCACCTTCATTTTCAAAATGGCTTGCATTAAATCAATCGGTGACATGGTTTGTTTTTGCGTACCGAGCATTCTCTTAATTTGTGGTGTTAACTTGATAGATTTCACATGACGGCTGAAAATCGCACCACCTTCAGAAATTAATTCTTTGTTGTAATCTTCCCAAGTACAGCCCGGCATATTAAATAAACGTTCACGCTCTACATAAGAGCTTGCTGCGTCGGGATTAGGGTCAATAAAAATATGCATATGGTTAAATGCAGCTTGTAAACGGATGTGCTTTGACAACAACATACCATTACCAAATACATCACCCGCCATATCACCAATAGCAATACAGGTGAAATCAGTTGTTTGACAATCAATATCCATTTCGCGGAAATGACGTTTAACAGATTCCCAAGCGCCTTTAGCCGTAATTCCCATCGCTTTATGGTCATAGCCAACACTACCACCAGAAGCGAACGCATCGCCCATCCAGAAGTTATATTCGTCGGAAATCGCATTAGCAGTATCTGAGAAGGTTGCCGTGCCTTTATCGGCAGCAACAACCAAATAAGCGTCATCGTCATCAAGACGAACAACATTCAGTGGTGGCACAATTACGCCATCAATAATGTTGTCGGTAAGATCTAACAAACCACGAATGAAGGTACGGTAACATTCTTTACCTGCTTCAAATATTTCTTGTCTAGTACCGCCTACTGGGAGTTGTTTACAAACAAACCCCCCTTTAGCGCCAACAGGAACAATAACCGTATTTTTAACTTGTTGAGCTTTAACTAAGCCTAAAACCTCAGTGCGGAAATCTTCTTGTCTATCTGACCAACGTAAACCACCACGGGCGACTTTGCCACCGCGTAAATGAACACCTTCAAGTTGTGGTGAATAAACAAATATTTCAAATTCAGGAAGCGGTAGTGGTACGTCACTTATCTGGCGAGGTAAAATCTTAAATGAAATGTAAGATTTTTGACCTGTTATCGGATGAGGTTGAAAATAGTTAGTACGAATGGTGGCACTGATCATTTCAACAAAACGGCGGATAATACGGTCATCATCTAAGTTAGCGACATTATCGAGAGATTTTTCAATATCAGCACTGACTTTATTCAACGCTTTTTCTGAAATTTTCGTCGTTGGATCAAAGCGGAAAATAAAGAATTTAATCAATAACTCAGCAATATTAGGGTAACGAGCAAAAGTATCTTCGATATAACTTTGGCTAAAGGTACCACCGATTTGACGCTCATATCGTGCATAAGCACGGATAATAGAAACTTCGCGACCACCAAGCTCGGCACCTAAAATTAAACGGTTAAAACCATCATCTTCTAAATCACCCGCCCAAACTTTTGCAAAGGCGTCTTGGAACAAGTTTTGTACTATTTCAAGGGTGAACTTACCTTGTCCGGTCAGTAACATCGAAAAGTCTAAGATCCAACAATGTTCACCCGTTAATGTTTTAACTAAATAAGGGCTTTCACCAATAACACGTAAACCGAAGTTTTCAAGGATAGGTAAAATATCTGACAAGTGGATGGGGTCGCCCGTATGGAACAATTTTAATTTTACGTGACGGCTGTTAGCACTTTCTTCTTGTGGTTGATAAAACAACATTTCCAGTGGGTTTTCTGCTGATAACGACTCAAGTTTTTCAATATCAACGATTGCCGTACCCGGTAACACTTCATCTTTGTAAGATTGTGGAAAACTACAGTATTTACGACTTAATGTTTTACCTTTAGCTTCACCTTTGTGAGAGTTCAGAGATGCTGCGAGTTTATCATCCCAGCTTCTTGCTGCTTCATTTAAGTTCTTTTCAATTTGTTTCACGTTGATATCTGCTTTAGTTGATTTAACACGAACAATATAGTGGGTACGCGCTTGTGCTGATTCAGAAAAGTAAGTGGTAAACTCGACTTCTTGACCGCTACCAAATGCTTCTTTGAGTAACTTTTGAGTATTAACACGTAATTCAGTGTTATAACGTTCTCTGGGTACATAGACCATACAAGAGTAGAAACGATCAAAGGCATCACGGCGAACAAAAAGTCCAGAGTAATCACGCTCTTGCATTTGGAAAATGCCTAAAACATTTTTTAATAATTCATCTGTGCTACTTTGTAATATTTCGTCACGTGGGTAGGTTTCTAAAATATTAATCATCGCTTTATAAGCGTGAGTACCACGAGCAAAACCAGAGCTTTCACAAACGGTGGTAACTCTAGACTTTATTAACGGTAAATCTAAGGCACTATTGGTATAATAAGCAGAGCCAAATAAACCAACAAAGCGTTCCTCACCAATAACATTACCTTTAGCATCGAAACGTTTTACGCCAATATAATCTAGGTGGGCAGGACGATGTACGCGTGACCGAGAATTGGTTTTGGTCAAAATTAACGGGTTAACCCCTAAAGCAAGCTCTCGAGCAGAACTAGATAATGTTGAAATTAAGCGTTCTACTGTGCCATCAGAGCGCTTCATTAATCCTAAACTTGATTCAACATTGGCCGAGAGTGCCATATCACCTGTTAATGTTTTAACATTGTATGAACGATAGCCTAATAAAGTGAAATTATCGTTTAACATCCACTTTAAGAACTCTAATGCGTCATCATGATCATTGATTGAACAAGGTAATTTTGCTTCGGCTGTTTCGGTGATCACTTCACCAAGACGTGCACGCATTGCTTGCCAATCGTCAACCGTTATCGCAATGTCATTAACCACTGAATGAAGCTCTTTGGTTATTTTATCAAGGACTTTTTGATCGGTTTGACGGTCAACTTCAATAAAGAAAACAGCGACAGCCGTTGCCGATTTTAACGATTTATTAGCGGCTGCTGATAAACGTGTAATTTGATTTTTGTCATCACGAATAATATTAATAGGACTATTTAACATTAAATGCGGTGATAAGCCTAAACGGTTAAGGGCAATTCGCAATGAATCAACAAGAAATGGCATATCGGCGATAATGACTTCGATAATAGTATGACTTGATTTCCAGCCATGCTTAGAAACTTGAGGATTAAAAACTTTAATCACCGGTGCATTATTTTGGTGACCATTTAACGAATTCCACAGACTTAACGTCGCACCGTACATATCACTATCGTTACGATGCTCTAAATCAAGCGTAGAAATATTGCTATAAAGGAGCTCTGCAAACTGCTCAACGAGCGGAGCTGTCTTAGCGGGAACTTTTTGCTGAATTAACTGTGCTACATTCGAGAGTATCACTGAGGGTAAACCGTCTACTAACGCCATGCCGTTTTCCTTTTTGGATAAAACGCTGTTGTACTGAATCATTTCAAAATTGATTATTTAAAACAATTAACAGGGTAATTTGTATAATTTTTTATATAAATATTTATTATTGTCTAAAAGAATAGACTATATATGCGATTTTATTAAGAATTTTAGGCTATTGCGAGGAATATTTTACTATTTATGGTGATTAATTATTTACAGCGGCTTGTCAAAATTACTGAGAGTAATTGTTTATTCACTTGTTATAAATAGAAAATGACCTTTCGGTCATTTTCTTGTTTATTTATGCAGGTTTAACGTATTAACCTTATTTTTTATTAGGCCATAAAAAAGCAGCAATAGCAGGTAGGACCAGTACTGCAGCGATCATATTCACCAAGAACATGAAGGTTAAGAGTATTCCCATATCGACTTGAAATTTCAAATCTGACCAAAACCAGGTTGAAACGCCAATAGCTAAAGTAACACCCGTTATTAAGACTGCACTGCCTCGCTCTTTCAAAGCGAGTAAATAAGCTTCTTGAACTTGGTAACCCTCACGTAATTTTATACTCATCGTTGATAAGATATAAATACCGTAATCGACACCAATACCAACACCTAAAGCAATAACCGGAAGTGTAGAAACCGTTAGGCCAATATCAAGTGCGGTCATTAACCATTGCGCTAACGTTGACACGACATAAAGCGGCACGATAACGACAATCGTGGCACGCACACTTCTAAAGCTAATGAAACACAATAAAGTTACCGCGCCGTAAACGTAAAGCATCATCGGCGTTTGCGCTTCAGCAACCGCTTCATTAGTCGCTGCCATAACACCAACAGGGCCAGAGGCAAGTTTAAACTTAACCTCGTCTGTTTCTAATGCCTGAGTAACAACTTTTACTTTATCAACAACTCGATTAATGGTTTCAGCTTTGTGATCTTCTAAGAAAAGAATCACGGGCATAACGCTACAATCACTGTTCAATAGGCCACTTGTTGAAGGTATTCGGGCAATTGATTGCACTAATGTTTGTTGGTTGCGTGATAGAACACGCCATCTAGCATTACCTTCGTTATAACCAGCATTAACAATTTTAGCAACTGACGCTAAACTGATTGCTGATTGCACACCAACCGTATTTTCCATCTGCCATTGAAAGGTATCTATTAAGTCCATTGTCTCGTAAAAAGTACATGAATCAGCAGGGCTTTCAACGATCACTGACATATAATCAACACTGATGGCATAACGGTCAGTAATTAAAAAAGTGTCTTGATTATAACGTGATGTCTCATGCAAAGATGGAGCGCCCGCATGAAGCTCTCCTATTTTCATGTCTTGTGAGTAATAGTATCCAGCAGCATATAAAACAGCGGTTATAACAAGTATAACTGTTGCAATTCGCTTGGTAGCAAACGAAGACATTACATCCCAAACAGTGACTTTGTTCTTATCTGCTATTTCAGGCTCAACTTTAGGGACATGAATAAAAGAAACCAATAAAGGGAGTAAAATTAAATTGGTTAAAATAATCATAGCAACACCCAGAGATGCAGTAATAGCCAATTCACGAATAATACCGATATCAATAGAAAGTAACGTTAAGAAACCGACCGTATCAGACAGCAAGGCGATACCGCCTGGTATCAACAACAAGCGAAAGCTCATTTGTGCGGCTTCTTTGGATGTTGCTCCCTTACTAACCAGTTTGGAGACCGAGTTAATCATTTGTACACCATGGCTGACACCAATGGCAAACACTAAAAACGGCACTAGAATCGACATCGGATCGAGTCCAAACCCTAAGGTAGATAACATACCTAACTGCCAAACAACGGCAACCAGCGAACATGCTATCGGTAAAAGGGTTAGAGAAATAGAACGACAAAACCAAAAAACCATCAGCGTGGTAATAACAATCGCAATGGCAAAGAAAGCAACAACGCCTTTCGCGCCCTCAGCAACATCGCCAACCATCTTACTAAAACCAATAATATGGATGCTGATATTATCTTTTTCGAATTTTCCTCTAATTTGTTGCTCAAGTTGCTCAGCAATAACAAGTGTATCTAAGCGTGCCCCTGTTTGTGGGTCTGTATCCATTAAGGACGCTTTAACCATGGCACAACTGTAATCGTCGGCAACAATACTACCAACGATACCTGCTTTCTCAATATTGGCTTTAACAACAGCTAAACCTTGTGAATCAGGCTGAAAATTTGCCGGGATAACCGGACCACCAGCAAAACCGTCTTCAACAATTTCAACAAAACGGGTGCTCGGTGAATATAATGATTTAACTTGAATACGGTCAACACCAGGAATGAAAAATAACTGATCATGAACACCTTTTAGCGCGCCAAAGAAAGATTCATTAAAAATATCTCCTTCTGTGTCACAAACTGAGATAAGCACGTTATTAGCGCCACCAAAGTTTTCTCGATATTCAAGATAGGTTTTCATGTAGGTATGATTAAGGGGAATGTGCTTTTCAAAAGCCGCATCAAGCTTTATTTGGCTCGCTTGAAAAACAAGAAAAATACTGGCTAGTACGAAAGCAACAAGCACCATGACTCTTTTACGGAACATAGTGGCTTCGATAACATTAATAAGGGATTCTATTTTCATTTAATTTACTTCATCTGCTTCAGTGGAATTGGCGGTAAGCGTATTTATCGATTTACTTTTATTTTAACTTAGTCAGTGCAATGACTTTAAGACCAACTTCAGAAACGATGACTAACTGGTTATTAAACCAAACACCGCTAATTAACGCTTTGCCGTCAGCTTGAATATTCAAAGAGAAGCTAGCGCCATCATCGTCACTTTTTAAAATAACACCATTATTTCCTAAGACAAAAATACTACCGTTATCACCGAGCACTATCGAATTTAATAAGGCTTGGGTATTGGAATTAATATGTTGCCAAGGCGTGCCACTTTTTAAACTGCGAAAAATATTACCGCGCAAACCAACAACTAATAAATTTCCTTGTTGAGTGCGAGCAATATCATTAAATGAACCTTGATATATTTTGTCAAACGGCAACCATTTTTCGGCAAAATCATTGCTTTTAGCAATTAAACCTACTTCACCCACCATATAAAGCGTACGACCGTCTTTAAAGATGCTATTGAAGTGAGCAAGTATACTGCCTTGTTCATCTAAATAAGCCTCTTCATCTTGTTCTTTTAATTCTTCTAAGTAAGCGAGGTCTTCAGGGAATAGAAACTCACCATGAAATTCAAATGTCCAATTTTCACCGCCATCACTGGTGCGGTATTGCTGACCGTATGCGCCTATCGCTATGCCTTCATTTTTATCTTTGAAAATAATATCGAGTAAAGGTTTTTGCTTAACGGGTAAGTATTGTTGTACTTGCCAATTTTCGCCGCCATCACTAGAAAACAATATAGTGGCGTCATGTCCAACAGCCCAACCATGAGTAGCATCAATAAAATATACTGCCGTTAGGGTTGAACGAACGGGAACGTTAGCTTGACGCCATGTAATTGCGTCGTTTGAAAGTAAAATATGACCACGTTCACCTACAGCGACAAGCTGCTTATCGTTGATTTTAAAAATATCAAGCATAAGTGATTTACTGGCTAAAGGTGCTTGCATAGCAGGAAGTTGCTGTGAAAAAGCATTAAGGAAGAATAAAGTGCTAAAAAGGAAAGCCAACAGACGTTGCATAAAGAAGAATTCTCATTCGTTAATAATTAAAGTGTTACTTTTATCATATCATCCATGACATTGTTAAAGTTTCTTATCTTTTAAAGTATAACGGCTGACAGTTGTCAGCCGTTATAAATGTTTAAACCTAGCGGTTATCTGCGCCCTTCACGTCTTAATGCAGAAGAAGTAAATGATATATCATCTAACTCAGCTGAAAAGTCATACATTTTAGCTTCATTATCTAAGCCCATTGCTATGTAGCGACGAGACTGTAAATCATGGAACACTTCAAGTGTAGACCATTGTGTAGGAACTTCGTAATAATTCAAACCATGGGCAACACCAACACGATATAACTCGTCACGGTTATCGTAAATATCGGTTACCGCAATTTGCCAGCTATCTTCATCAATAAAGAAAACACGTTTTTTGTAAGTATGGCGTGTATCTGATTTTAAGTTAGCTTCGACAACCCATACACGATGTTTTTCATAACGAACATGTTCTGGGTTAATGTGGCCTGGCATTAAAATATCCGCATATTTTAATGAGTCGCTGTGTAAACGATAATCATTGTAAGGGATCAATAATTCCTGTTTCCCTTTTAATGTCCAGTTGTAACGGTTTGGTGCGCCGTTAAACATGTCGAAATCATCTGTGGTACGTAATCCATCAGACGCTGTACCTGGCGTGTCATAAGCAACATTTGGTGCACGGCGAACACGACGTTGTCCGGTGTTGTATGTCCAAGCTTGGCGTGGTGTTTGTATTTGGTTCATTGTTTCATGAACTAATAATGCGGTACCCGCTAAACGTGCTGGTTCAGTTACTTTTTGCTTAAACTTAAACAAAATATTTGTTTCTTTAAGTTTATCTGCTGAAGCACCTTTAACCCCATATGGGATCATAAGCTGATCGTCAAAACCTAAATAAGTATAATCACCAGAAGCGGTCGGAGCTGCTTGACCCCCTTCTCGTGTTAAAGATTCACCACGATAACGTAAAATGTGATTCCAAATAGCTTCTAAGCCATCTTTTGGTACCGGAAATGGGATACCAACAGCCGCGTTAACAATACCATTACCGCCTTCAACTAATTCTGTACGTCCGGCATTATCAATACTTGCTTGATAAACATGCTCAGGGTAAGAAGCTGAACGTCTTGATTGGTAAACATTCATTTTATAAGTATCAGGATATGTTTCAAATAACTTGACCTGACCCGGCGTTAACATGGCTTTATATTCACCCACGTTAGCCGCAGTGATCGTGTATTTTACTTTGTCGGTAGAAAATGGGTCTATATGGTGATCACCAACGGTATAGCCAGCAGGAACAGAAGTAATACCACCGTTCCATGCAGGAATAGAACCGTCTTTATTGGCCGCACGCACTGCGCCAATCGGTGTTAGTTCTTTACTTAACTTTGCGACCTCAGTCGATGAAACTTTAGCTAAAGTTGCTGTTGACACAATAGCCAAACTTACTGCAACTGAGGCTAATGTTAATTTTTTTAGTGAATTTTTCATAATATTGCTCATTAACTTAGCCCTTATATAGAATATTTAATGCTGAATGAAATGTAATCGCGGTCTGCTATTTGATTGGTTGTACCTACGCCATCCCAAAAACCGTTATAGTTAATGTCTGCTGACCAGCGACTTTGGTAATTAAAGTTAATACCTAAGGCGACAGACTTACGTTTTTCAACAAATAAGAATAATGGATCTGGTGTGGTACCTTTAACATCATGAGAGAAAACCACACGTGGTGAAATGTTAATACCAGCGATAACGTTATTAAAGTCTAACTTAGCAATTGCACGGTAACCCCAAGCAAATGCGTCTGGGAACGGGTTAGTTTCAACACCGTCCTGAACTGCCATTTCTAAACCTTCTTTACCGGCAATGCCACCGTTACGTGCAGTACCTGGACCATTTAATCGTAATACGTCTTGGTCAGGCATGTCTTGCAGGTTAATACCACCCACTTCAACTAATGTTGTTAACTGGCTGGCGCCAAATGAAGGACCCCAAAGATGCGTTAGCGTTGTTTGTGCTTGTAAAGTATCTGATAGAACAAAACCATCAGCATGTTCGCCGCCCTGGAATATTGGCATTTGAGAAATACCATCAAGCTCAGTGCGACCTTGATCATTCGCTAGTTGCTGTGGCATCGCCGCAAACAATAACTCAACATCATCAATTTGCAACGGTTCATCTTGGCGGTAAGTAATTTCACCGGCAACAGAAGTTGTGCCTAAAACGGTGTTAAAGCTCATTGCATAAACTTTAATGTCTTCTACGTAATCAAGTTCTACACGAGAGAAGGCTTTCAAATTTGTATAATTTTCTTCAGTAATAGCGCCTGAAAGTAACATACCAATATCATGACCAATAGCTTCATTACTAAAATCAGCAGTAACACCAGCAAATATTGGGCGACGGCTATGGTAATTCATGTGGTAAAGACTGATTTCGGTGTCGTTGAATTCAGGTAAAAACCATGATAAACGAAGACCATACTGGCCACCATCTTCAGGTTCATTTTCTGCATCAGCTTGACGAAGTGTAACCTTCGTTGGAAAAGCGCCTAAATAAGCTGCGCCGATACTTTCAGCAGGAACAGCGCCAGCAGCAATAGCACCACTAAGGGTATTTAGACCTTCAATAAGATAATCTAAGTCCATATCAGGGTTACTACCAAAGCCTAACTGAACATTATTAAACTGACCACCGTCACCAGCAAAGTCATTAGTTGAGAAGTAGCTACCCGGTGCTGGTAACACTGTTTTTTCCCAGTTGTACTGGTAGAAGGCTTCAATATTGAAATTCTCAGAAACACCAAGTGAACCCCAAATTGCACCGAAAGGAATAAAGGCTTCTTTCAATTCTGAACCAGGAGCACGAAGACGAGCGATATCAACAGGGTTTAACTCACTAATACCGTGAGAGATTAAAGTACTTTCACCCCAGCTGATCACTTGTTGGCCGACACGAACAGAAAGCGGCATGTCACCTACAACGAAATCACCATAAACGAAAGCATCAAGTAATCTTACGTCATTACATATTTGATCACTTGCTTCACCGTCACGACAAGGATCGTTTCTAACCTCTGATAAAGGATTAGTCCACGCTCGGTCGCCGTCACTCATTTCAAAATCATAGAAATACATGCCACGAACGAACAAACCAAAGTTTTCATAACGAACTTCTAGTTCGTGTGAACCTTTGATTATCTGAGAAAAGCTATCACCGGCGTTATAGTTAAGGTTAGCGTTATCACCATTGGTTGAATAACCGCCTTTTCCATTCCATACCGTTGCAGGATCAGGATTTGGATTTAATGATGGATGATAATTACTAAAATCAAAACCATTATTTAAATTGTTTGACTTACCAACATTATCATTCCAGTTGCGATCTTCTACACGCCAACTTTGACCGTAACTAAACGTTGAATCAAAAGTAACGTCGAAGTTGCCTAATGTAAAATTCTCTGCTTGTGCTTGGCTTACTGTCGCTAAACAAACAAGCGCAGCGGTTATACTGGCAGCTAAAGGTTTTTTATAAAACCGATTGCGAGGGCTATATTTCATTTATTCTCTCCCCAGAGCGTGTAGATTATATTTTATTTTTATCATCGCTACTTACTATTTGAAATAAGTGGTCTAAAACAATAATTGCATCATTTTATCAATGGTGCAAGAGGTAAAAACAATTGATAATACCCTGTGTTTTAATGACTTCTAATCAATAAAAAGCGAATCAGACACTAGCGTTTTAAACAAGCGTTTAAAACAAAAAATTCTTCATATAGATTTTAACAAGTAGTTACTTGTATTAAGTGTTACAGCGAAACAGGCCAATAGCCTTCAAACACATCAAATGGTCCGACCACTGTTTAAAGCTAATACTCTAATCATGCCATTTTTGTCACAGATAAAAATTTATTATTTTCAGTTTCTAGACAAAAAAGCCCCTTAATACCTGTAGATAATAAATATTTTCGCATATGCATTGCCGGAAATTGTACCCGCACTCCTTGAGTTGTAGTAACAACCATCTGCTGAGCTTTACCTTCATAATAAGGGAAAAACTCAGCAGTGGTCATATTTATTGAAAAGAAATATTTCATAAAAGAGTTAGCTCGCTAAGGCCGCATCAAGTTTTTCTTTTAAGTCTTTTGATAAGTTTTTAAGTGTAGTCAACTTCTCTAATTCTGCGCGCATCAATTCCTGTCTAGATAAATCAAAAGATCTAAATTGAATTAAAGGCGTAATGAGCCTTGAAGCCACCTGTGGGTTTATTTCATTCAACAAAGCGATTTGCTCTGCGAGAAACTGATAACCCTGGCCTGACTGACAGTGAAAATAACGCGGATTATTAACGCTGAAGCTACCCACTAATGAACGTGCCCGATTTGGATTCTTTAAGCTAAATAACGGGTGAGTTAATAAGTTACCCAATGAAGTAAAAATATCTTCGCTACATTGTTGAGCCGCAAGACTAAACCACTTATCCATGACTAATGCTGTACTCTGCCATTTTTTTTCAAAATGCTGTAACTGCCCTGCTAAGTCAGCTGAGTTGTTTTCAGCTGAGCAGACTAATGCTGCCAAAGTATCAGTCATGTTATCTGACGATTGATATTGTTCTACTACCTTGCTCTTTTGATGCTCAAGTAAAGAGAGGTAAGACAAACAAACATTTTTTAGTGCGCGTTGGCCAACTTCTTCACCGTCATATTTATAGGCAAAAGATTTATTGGCAGTAAAGGCTTTCTCAAAACTAGCGGTTAAGCCGGTCACTAAAAATAACTTCACTGCGGCAATAGCATTAACTACTTTGATGGGATCAACCTGTGCTATTTCTGCGACAACTTCGTCAAAACTAGGCAGTGATAATTGTTCGGCTTTAAAGGAATTATCGGTATTTGCGTCAAAAATAGCTTGATAAGTCGTTAATAAACTCTGTGGCAGAACAAAGCTACTGTCATCGACTAACGCTTTAATATAATTCAACATCAATTGCTGACCAGCGTCCCAACGACAAAACTCATCATCGGCAAAAGCCATAATGGTTGCCAGCTCTTTATCTGTTTGCTTAATCGTAAGCTTCACCGGCGCTGAAAAATCTGCCAATATCGCTAGCACAGGTTTAACAGCAAGATTGTCAAAGGTCCATGTTTGCTGCTCAGTGGTTAACTCAAGTAACTCACGTCCGATCACCTTATTGTTTTCGATAAGCTCAATAGCAACAGGGATATGTAATGCTTTACCCTCGCTACCGTCTTTTTGATTTGGATTTTTCTGGGTCAAGGTTAATTGATACTGTCCCTTTGAAAAAATCTCATTTACAGATAATGTCGGCGTACCCGACTGATAGTACCAGCCTTTAAATAAATCAAGGTCAACACCCGAGGCATCTGACATCGCATTAATAAAGTCATCACAGGTCACGGCCATACCATCGAAGCGAGCAAAATATAAGTCCATGCCTTTTCTAAACTTAACTTCTCCTAACAAGGTGTTAATCATGCGGATGACTTCAGCACCTTTTTCATAAACGGTTAAGGTGTAAAAATTATTCATCTCTAGTACTTTTTCAGGACGAATAGGATGAGCCATAGGTCCGGCATCTTCAGCGAACTGTTTTGAACGCAGCAATCTCACATTTTTAATACGGTTTACTGCAGCACTGTGCATATCAGCGCTAAACTGCTGATCGCGAAATACTGTTAAACCTTCTTTTAGACTTAACTGGAACCAATCGCGGCAAGTTACCCGATTACCCGTCCAGTTGTGAAAGTATTCATGACCGATCACAGCTTCAATATTAAAGAAATCAGTATCGGTGGCACTCTCATTATCTGCTAAAACAAATTTCGAATTAAAAACATTTAAGCCTTTATTTTCCATCGCTCCCATATTGAAGAAGTCGACGGCTACAATCATGTAGATATCGAGGTCATAAACTAAACCAAAGGTTTCTTCATCCCAAAGCATCGATTTTTTTAGTGATGCCATCGCATGGTGAGCTTTAGGTAAGTTACCTTTATCAACAAATATTTCTATTGCCACATCGCGTTTATCTTGGGTGGTAAAGGTATCAACAAGTAAGTCAAAATCACCAGCAACCAGAGCAAATAAATAACAAGGTTTTGGATGAGGGTCATGCCAACAAGTAAAATGTTTCCCTTGCGGTAAATCACCCGCTGCAGTTTTATTGCCATTTGATAACAAATAAGGGTAACGCTTTTTATCAGCAATGACTTTGGTTGAAAAGGTCGACATCACATCAGGACGATCTAGGTAATAGGTTATACGTCTAAAACCCTCGGCCTCACATTGTGTACAAAAAGCGCCGCCCGACTTAAATAAGCCTTCGAGTGAGGTGTTATTAAGTGGGTCAATTTCAGTCACTATAGTTAGTGTAAATTCATCAGCACTAATATCTAGGGTTAACTGTGTGTCACTGACCTGATAATAACTTTCAGGCAAGTCTTGATGATCAATTTGCAATGAAATAAGTTTCAATTGCTCGCCATCAAGCACTAATTGCTTAGCCTCTTTATTTTCACGTTTAATCGCCATAGTGCTGGTTACTATGGTTGCCGTGTCAGCAAGTTCAAAGGTCAGATCGACGGTGGTAATAGAAAAATTTGAAACTTGGTAATCAGATAAATAGCGCGCTGTAAAGTCAGTCATGAGCGTTTCCTTTTTGAAAATATAAAGCCTGTAAAAACAGGCTTTATATTAAGTCGATATGAAGCGTAAATAAAGGATGAATATCCTCTTTTTATCGCAATGTTCTTTGATGTTAGCTCTTTATCGCTTCGTCACTGTTTGTTGCTAACATTTTAATTTTAAAACCGGTGTAACCATAAACGATGGCAAGCACCGGGTTAATTAAATTAAAAAAGCAATAAAAAATATAATCGTATGATGTTAATGCCAACGCGCCAAACATAAAGGCACCACAAGTGTTCCATGGAATTAACGGTGAAGTAATAGTGCCTGAATCTTCTAACGTACGACTTAATAGTGTTGGATGAAAACCTCGGCGTTTAAATTCAGCTTTAAACATACGACCAGGCATAACTATCGCCATATATTGATCGGCTGTTATTAAGTTAGTGCCAATACAAGTTGCAACAGTGCTGGCGATTAAGCTTCCCGTTGATTTAGCTGTTGAGAGAATGGCTTTAACAAATTTATTTAGCATACCTAAATGCTCTAACACGGCACCAAAACTTAAGGCACACATTACCAACCAAATCGTGTTTAGCATACTCGACATACCGCCACGACTAAGCAATTCATCAATTTGTTTGTTGCCAGTGTTAACCACTACGCCATCAAAAAATGCTGTCCAAACCACGGTTATATAAGCTTTAACGCCACTAACGCCTTCTGCAGCCATGTTTAAAATAAGCTCTTGCTGAAAAACTAACGCCCAAACAGCGCCAATTAAAGCACCAATCGCCACAGCAGGAAATGCTGGTACTTTTTTAAAGGCTAAATAAAGTAAGATAAAAAGTGGGATAAGATTAAGTATAGAAATATTATAAGTTGCATCTAGTGTGGTCAGCAAGGCATCAATACTTGTGGTGTCTCCAGTTACATTTGAAGAGTGATCAAAGCCAATAATAAGAAACAGCACCAAGGCGATGCTAATAGAAGGTATGGTGGTCCATAACATATATCGAATATGTTCAAATAATTCACTGCCTGCTACTGCAGGAGCAAGGTTAGTCGTTTCAGATAACGGCGATAATTTATCACCAAAATAAGCACCTGAAATAACAGCTCCCGCCGTAACCGCAGTCGACATTTCAAAACCGTTCGCAATGCCAATAAAGGCAACACCGACCGTTGCCGCTGTAGTCCAAGAACTGCCAATACTCATTGCGACAATACCACAAACTAAACAGGCAGCGGCGTAGAACCAACTAGGGTCAATAATTTGTAAGCCATAATAAACCATCGTAGGCACAGTACCAGACAGTAGCCAAGTTCCTATTAATGAGCCAACTGCTAACAGTATTAAAATTGCCCCCAAAGAAATAGAAATACCACCGACAATTGACTTCTCAATCGACTGCCACGTATAACCATTCTTGATACCAATAACAATCGCTATACCCATAGCGAGTAATAAAGCAATTTGATTTGGACCATAAGAGGAGTTGTCAGCAAAATACCAAACGGCTGTTGTTAACATAACAACTAATGCAAAAATAGGAATTAACGCATCTAGCATGCTCGGTTCTTTGTGGGTGTTGATTACTACGGGTTGATTGTCTTTTTCTGGCTCTGTCATGTGCGATGCCGACCTTAAGTTTTTTATAGTTATAATTTTTAATGTTTATATCGTTTTTATTAACGAGTTATCTTATTTTTCATTAGGAAAAATAGTACAACGCTAATCAAATTGATATTAATCACAAACCCCTAAAAGTCAGGGTAACGCATATAGGCTAATCTATAGAAGAAATTGAGTTTAGCTTTTTTCTTACATAAAAGCCGCAATTAAGCGGCTTTTTTGGGTGGGTAATCATTATTTTTTAGCGACTTTACCCAGCGAGATTAAATCAAAAGTTATCTTAGCCGTTTCATCTAAAAATGGATCCAATTCTTCTAACTCATCAGGTAAGTCTTCAAGTGATTTCACTTTTTCTTTACCCATAACAACTAATCGTTCATTAACACGAATAAGTTGCTTCGCTTTTCGTTCTTCGCGTTTTGCTTTACGTTCATCTAACTTAAGGGAAATAGTTTTATCGTCTTTCTCTTTTTGATAAACCGCAATATCATCAAGTAAGTAGTTAAACTCACGATTGCCTTTAACACGCTCACTATGCAGTGAAGTGAGGTACGTTAAGTCAGCCGATAAGTTACCTAAAGCTTGATATTTTGCCTTAGGGATTTGATCCCAAGGTAGTGCATTTTTCTCTCGACTTTCTCCCCAGTCTTCTGGGTCAACAGCCGTTGGAAAAGAAATATCGGGTAAAACACCTCTATGCTGAGTACTACCACCATTGATACGGTAAAACTTAGCGATGGTAAATTGAATACTACCTAATGGATTATCATAAAGGTCATAAACTCGCCCTAGTCCACGATGTTGCTGAACAGTACCTTTACCAAAGGTATGTTCGCCTACGATTACCCCACGACCATAATCTTGAATCGCTGCGGCAAAAATTTCAGAAGCAGAAGCACTGTATCTGTCAACCATCACGGTTAATGAGCCATCATAAGAACTGACTCCATCATCATCACTATTAACTTGTACTCGGTTTGCACCATCACGTATCTGGACAACGGGGCCTTTATCAATAAATAAACCCGTTAATAATGTTGCTTCACGTAATGAACCACCGCCATTACCACGTAAATCAATAATAATACCAGCGACTTGTTCGGCTTTAAGTTTATCGAGTTCTTTGTTCACATCGCGCGATAAATTATTATAAAAACTAGGTATAGTGATAATGCCTAATTTTTTAGACTTTTCATCACCTTTAGTTTCAAAATACACTTCAGACTTTGCCGCTCTGTCTTCAAGGACTATTTTATCACGAACAATCGTAACAACTTTAATAACGGCATCATCTTCCGCTTCCGCTGGCAAAATTTGCAAACGAACTTTGGTGCCCTTAGGTCCTTTAATGAGATCTACAACATCATCTAAACGCCAACCGATAACATCTTCAAATTTATCATCGTCTTGCGCAACACCGACGATTCGGTCTTTAGGTTTTACTTCGTTTGATTTGTCTGCCGGTCCACCGGGAACAACGCTATTGATAACCGTATAGTCTTCTTCAGCTCTAAGTACCGCACCAATCCCTTCAAGAGACAGATTCATGTCCATTTGAAATTTTTCAGCATTTCTTGGTGATAAATAAGAGGTGTGAGGTTCAACAACGCGAGCAAAGCTATTCATGACGACTTGAAAAACATCTTCACTTTCACTTTGTTTTAATCTTTTAATCGCATAACGATAGCGTTTGCCTAAAACTTCTTGCACTTTAGGCCATTCTTTACCCGCTAAGGTTAAATTTAGGGCGTCGTACTTAACTTTTAAGCGCCATAACTCATTTAATTCTGCACTATCTTTTGGCCAATCAGCTTCTTCACGGTCGAAGTTATAAACTTCGTTTACAGTAAAGTCGAAAGGTTCTTTTTCTAAAAGGCTTAATGCATATTCATAACGCTCGGCACGTCTTTGAAGGTTTAAGTTAAATATGTCATAGGCTATATCTAACTTACCACGAGCGATTATTTGATCAAATTCAAGACGATGCTTTTGAAAGTCTTCTATATCGGTCGCTAAAAAAACATTTCGAGCATAATCAAGTTGTTTTATATAACGGTCAAATATTTTTTCAGAGAGCGCATCATCCATGTCAACTTTCGAGTAATGGGCTCGAGTAAACTGCGCAGTAACGCGTTTACTCGATGCAGCATGCTGGCTTTCAGGAGCCAATATGGGTAGCGATTCTACCTTATCAAGATTTTCGACAGCAAAGATGTTCATTGCTGATAGCGACAAAGAAACGGCAATTGCGATACGACAAATTTTTAGCATGCCCAAAACACTCCAATTTATTCAGTAAATATATTTTTAATTTGTGTCTTAACAACCATTCCTGAATTTAATTGTACACTCACATCTTTACCAGCAACTTCAGTGATAACAGCGTTCATAGGCGAGTTGCCTAATTTAACTTTAACGCTTTTACCAACAACGACTGCGCAGTCTTCAACAGGAACAAGTTTAACTTCTGCTTTAGTATTTGTCGATTTAGTTGATTTTACCGACTTAAACTTAGCTTGTTTTTCTTGCTTTGCTTCTAGGTTGTGAGCAGACGGTTTTGCTTCAGTAGGATTGTCTGACTTATTAAGCTTAGATCCTTTATAAGGCTTTTTGCTTGCTTTGTCGTGTTTGTTTTTGTTACCAAATTTGTCTTGGCTTTCTTTTAGTGTCTTACTGGCATAGTCAGCTTGCTCTTGATCTATCTCAGCAGAGTCATTGCCATCGATATCAACACGAAAGTTACCCAACTTAACTGCTTTCAAATAACGCCAGCTGCTGGTGTAATGTCTTAATGCTTGGCGTAAGCGAGTTTTACTTACAGTGCCATCTTCCGCTAAATTTGCAGACAAATCTTGAAAGATGCCGATTTTAAGCGCTTTAGCTGGACCATCAACCGAGAAACACTTTGGAAATTTATCCGCTAAATAAGCAATAATTTCTTTTGTGCTTAACCGTTTAACTTCAGTTTCTTGCTCTGCTGCTACTGGTGTTTGTTGTGCAACGTCAGTATCAACTGCAACGTCAGTAGTTACTTCAGTTTCAGTATTACTCATTTCTGTTTTGCTCACTTCGTTTACTATTTTAGTGTCCATAAATACAACTTTTTAAAAATTCTTAAATCTAAGAGGTTAAATCTTGAAGGTACTGTTCACGGTTATCCAACAAATGTTGGCACCAGTCATAAATATCTTCACTATCTATGTCAGGTAGTGATTCTTGGCAAATCCAAGTGTCCCAAACCAAAGATAATAATTGCGCTAATATCTCTGGTTCAATATCTTCTTCGGCTAAATCATAAATCAGATGATAAATTTCATTTATTCGTTCGGCAACGAATTCTTCTTGGCCATCCCAGTCACCGACAATACTTTCGCTAACGAGATAATCATGAATAACGATAATTTCTTTCATTAGTTTAACACGCCATGCTTGATGATCATATTTTCAAATAAATTAATTATTGCTTCCAAACCTTGTTGATCAATTTCATCAAAATGATCATAGGCTGTGCTATCTATATCAAGGACAGCAATAATATTGTTACCGACTTTTACCGGAATAACAATTTCTGAATTACTACTTGCATCGCAAGCAATGTGACCATCAAAAGAATGAACATCGGCAATACGCTGTGTGGTGCTTTGGCTAACTGCTGTGCCACAGACCCCTGTGCCAACAGGAATACGAATACAAGCCACTTTACCCTGAAAAGGCCCTAAAACTAGTTCATTATCAATTAAACGATAAAATCCAACCCAGTTTACTTGTGACAAGTGCTCAAAAAGTAAGGCGCTGATATTTGCCATGTTAGCAATAATATCAGGTTCATCGCTGATTAAGGCATCAACTTGTTGGTAAAGTTCTTGATATAAATCATTTTTATTCATAAATACCGGTATTCTTATGTTTATCAAAGATAAGTGATGGTCAAAAAACGCATAACATAACCCGATAACCCGCGAAGTTAAAGCAATTATTACAGATTTTATGCACTTTTAACTTATATTGCTGCAAATTAGCTTAACTGCCGCTTTATTTCTCGGTTTTTATAGCAAAAGTAACATTCACTTGAGCAACAACATTACTTTCTGCTACATGTGAATTAAAACCGCCGTTACTTCTACCTGCCACACCATAAGTGTTTGGTGTGTGATAAGCAGACTCAGTCAAATTTGAAATTTTACCTAAGGTAACGCCCATTTGCTTGGCAATAGTGATGGCTTTTTGGTGCGCATTTTTTAAGGCATTGATCAGCGCTTGTTGATACAAAGCTTCATCGTTTATTATTGAAGTTTGCAAAGCAGAAATGCGATTAACACCGATTTTTACAACATTATCGAGTAATTGGTCATAGCGCGAAAAATCGGTAAAAGTCACTTTTATGGTACGAGAGACTTCAAAGTAAACTTTTTCTTGCTGAGCCGCTGAGTTATCTGCTAATTGATGACTATTAATAAACGCTTTCGTGTTGCTTTTTTCGAACTCTCCTTGATTAGGCAACTTCTGATGAACGATTATCGCTGGCACATCAGCCGGTATTTCATAGCGGGGAATTAATTCTAATCGAGCGGATTCAATAGCAGACTCAGCAATGCCCATTGATAAATACATCTGGGTCACTAACTGGCTTTTGTGGTCAACCAAGGCTTTGGCTTTGCTGGCAACATTGCCGCGTTGGCTAACCGTCACCGTAAAAGTAAACTTGTCAGGCTTTGCACTAACCGACCCTTTACCAATGACTTCAATACCCTGAGTCGTGTATTGCTCTGCTGTGATTGATAATGAAAATAAACTGATCATAATAACGAGTAGGTATTTCATCTTATCCCCAATAGTGAGTTGTTTGTAAAAAGGTACATTAACTATTTTACTTCTGTTGAATAGATTCAACAAATCGTTTTTGTTGTTCTTTATTTGCTTTATGCCACCAAAACTTTAATTTATTTAAAGCATCGTCTGATTTTTTAATATCGCTACTTTGTTTATTATTTTCAGGCGTTTTAGCCAGCTGTTTTTGATGTTCAGCTATTTTTTTAAAGGCTAAACCCGCTTCAAATTCAGTTAAACTTTGATTAAGCACAAATATAGCGTCTTGTTGAACTGAGTTTTCATTAAAAGACTTTATTTCAATGGTCGGGGATTGGGCAAATTCACGTGCGTTAAAGCTGTCAGATATAACGGGGGTCACCATAATGTACTTCTGGTGGACGGTTTCTTTTAAAGTAAATAAAATAACTTGGGGAGCAGACTTTATAGTTACGTGGTCGTCGTCGTCATAATTTTCAAAAAGCTCGCTATATTGCACGATTAAAATATTTTCACCGCGCTTTATATCAACGACAGTATTTCGGCTAAAAAAATCACTACTTGCCTTTTCACCATTAACTTTTATCAATTTATAAACATCAGGCACCACCAATTGTGCAGCAACAGCATCGTTGACATTTATAAAACAAAAAAATAAACAAGCTAATAAATTAAAAGACCAAGGTGTCATCAGTAAAACCTACACAAAAAGAATTAACGAAAGCTTAGCTTATCGTTAATTCGTACTATTTGCGATTTAACTTATGATAAATTCTGTTATTAATAAGCGTATTTGAAGTAACTAACGAATAGCCCAGTGCTTGATGTCTTGTTCGGTTAAAAACTGTTCTGCATTTTCGCCCTGCATTTGAGCTAACGTCGCCAATATACCTGCTTGAATGCATTGTGGTGCTGAAACAGTCATTGACCGCGGTGCATGCTCAATTGGCCAACCTGTTTTAGCATTTAGAATATGGCTGTAACGTTGACCGTTTTTCTCTAAAAAGCGCTTTGCATCGCCACTCGTTGCCAGTGCACCTTTAAATAATGAGACGACTATGGTTTTTTTGTCGACAAAACCAGGGTGCTCTACTCCAACTTGCCACGGTTGACCATTTTTTCTTGATGAATTTGTCGCTAAATCGCCACCTAAATTCACCAATACGGGTTGTTGTGTTAATAAATTTATTAAGACTATGGCGCGATCAACCGCATACTCTTTACCAATACCACCGAAATCAATTTCCATATTTATCGGTAAAGTCACTTGGCGATTATCGTATTTTATTTTATGCCAACCCACATTCTCCATAGCCTTTTTAACCGCCAGCGAAGTAGGAATATTGTCAGAGCAATCAAAACACCAGACTTTTCTTAGCACGCCTGAGGTTATATCAAATATCCCATCGCTAAGTTGGTAACAAGTATCGGCAAAGTTTAATAAAGCAAAAGTCTCATCATCAATAGCGATGGGCTTACCCTGACTTTGATTTATCTGGCTACAAAGGCTATCGGAGTTGTAACGGCTATACTTGTCTTCAATGCGCCAAACTTCTGTACTGACTTGTTCACCAAGCTGTTTGGCAAGCGCGGGGTCAGAGGTTTCAATAATCACCTCACATGGACTGGCCATAGCATCAAATTGAATACAGAATCCGTCTGAGCGTTTGGCCAGTTTTATTTCTCTAAGTTTATTCAATTGTCACCTTGGTAAAAAGATAAAGCCCTTATTTATGTGATTAAATAAGGGCTTGTATTATTTAGATTATTACTACACTTTAGAACGAATAGCTAACCTGCGCAATTATTGCATCAATGCTTTCATATATATCTATATTAGCTAAAGCACTAGGCACCTTATGTCCGGCACTTTTTGGGTCTTGGCGATAATATTCAAGTCTAAAAGACAAATCATTACCATCTGCTAACTTCATACCATATTTTAAACCAACCGTATAAGCGGTCATTTCACCAATACGGTAATCGGCACTGGCAAACTCAGGTGTTGCATCATCTTCCATTAAGAAAGGTTGATAAAATTGGGCTGCGCCTTGTTGATAAAAACGTAAATGTGGCTCTAAATAACTACCGTTACCTAACGGAATATAAAAGCGAGTATCTACCGTATGAGACTTTATATCCCAGTCATCCCACATATACCGATATGACACATCTAAAATAGTTTCATCAAAATGATATTTTGTTTGTGCAAAAACACTTTGTTTGGTCCGCTCATTAGGGCGATTCTCATATAAATAGTCTTGTGCAAGACCTTCGTTATTTAACAAACTTAAGACTTTAAAGGGATCCGTTAAATAGCCATCAACAACCGAATAGGAATAATTAAACTGTGTGACCATACGTCTATTAATGACTTGGGTAAAACCTACCATAATATCCGAGGTGGTTTTATCATCATCGCTGCCCATTCGAGTAGCATCATGAGCACTTTCGTCTTCGCTGTCATTATAAGCTGACGCCATAGAAGCAAAAGGTTTAGGTAAGCCCCCTTCTGGTGTAAAGGTGTCTTGAAAATGACTTAAACCAAAAGAAATAGTCGAGTTCTTCTTATTAAAGTCATAAGCAATATTGCCATTTACCCCTAAAGACAAGTAATCATATTCTTTTGATAGATGCCCACCGACACTGCCTGTAAAATTAGGTGCTAGTGCTTGCGTCCACTGAGCATTCAGCTGTACACGCGTATCATGAAAAGTGTCATCAAGGGGTGTTTCACCTGCTTTAACTTGATAATCTCCTTTACCAGAGGGTCTGGTAAACGTTTGAACATCGGGCTGAGCAACGGCGCCATTGGCTGAAGCCCCGGTTAATGCATCAACCGTTAACTTCAAATTTAAAATACTATCGTCGCTGTAAGTTTTTTTAGCATTAAAAACAGCTTCTGCTGCTGAAACACGATCAGCCTCACTGTAATATAAAAACGCGGAGTCAAAAGACCAAGTATCTTTATCTGCTGCTACTGATGTTGGGGCAGCACTAACTTGAACACTGCCTAACAAAGCGGTAGTTGCTAAAGTTAACGCAGCCTTGAGGTTCTTTTTATTGATGGTTTTTTTCGATTTACTCTCGTTAATTAATTGCATCCACAACCTCCTCCACCGAAGCTTTTACCGCCGCTTGACGCTTCTTTGCTGAAATAAATATGATCATCAAGTGCCGAATCAATTGGCGAAGATGTTAAGGCCATTTGCTCTTTTGCTAACAGATCACGTTCCCAAGGTTCGACACCTAAACTTGAGCAACCTGATGCCAAAGTTACCGCAGCAAAAACCAGTGAATATTTAAATTTATTGTTCATTGAATACCTCATTATTCTCTTTATATTATTCGTTAGAGAGCAAGTAACTGTTGAATTTCTTGTTCGTATTGTGAAACTTTGTTGGTAAAAAAACCACTATGTGCGTATTTAATCTCACCTAACTTGTTGATGATCAAACTACTGGGCATCCCCTGAATTTTAAAAAAGCGCGCGAGCTCACCGTTAGGATCATAAATTACCGAAAAGTTTGCTGGGTTCTCTCGTAAAAATTCAGTGGCTAATCTTTGTTCCGTATCGAGGTTAATACTAATAACAGTAAAGCCTTGTGCTTGATGCTCATTCTGCATTTTATTCATCCACGGGAATGATTTACGACAAGGACCGCACCAAGATGACCAAAAATCTACATAAATAACATCACCATGGTGTTGAGCTATTAGGGTATCTAATTGCATTTTAGCTGAACTTTCAGATAGATTATTCGCTTGGGCATGACTCAGTAATGCTAAAGACGTTAGCATCAAAAGGAAAAAAAATTGCAATCTTTTAATAGCCACTCTTGCTGTTAGATAAGGATGTTGTGCGTTAAGTATGTTCACTGAAATACCATCAAGAAATATAATTGACGCTATCTTAGTTAATTTTTCTTAAGGAAAGCTTAAGAAAAATTAAACAAACTTAATAATGACTTTTTAACGGTCGTCGCCAAAAGTTATCACCGCTTTATTTTCCAACCACAAGGGGTATTGGGTCATCACTTTACTGAACATCCGGCTTTGTAAATAGTTATTTAGCCATGCCCTAAGTTTCGGATACGGTGAATGTAAATACCATTGCCGCTCGACTTTTGAAAACTTACGAATAAAAGGCAATAAAGCGATATCGGCCAAACTGTTTTTGTCTGACATAAGAAATTCAGTGAGTTGTAGACGTTGCTCTAAATCGGCTATATATTTTTCACACGCAGCTCTGTCAATGGCCAGTGAAGTTTCATGATAACGTTTTGCACACTGATATTTATCAAAACATTGTTTAAATTCATTATCAAATGTTGAAATTAACGATAACATTTCCGGTAATAAATCGGGTGTATCACTATGCAGAAGGTTATCGGGATCGCTTTTATCTAATGCCCACAGCATAACCTCCAGACTTTCTTCAATCACCCGCGGCTCTCCCGTATCAAGTTCGGTGACTAAAACTGGGACCGTGCCTTTTGGTGATACCGCAATCATTTCATCGGGTTTATCGGTTAATACCAGGTCACGTAATGCAACTGTCTGTTTTGCATAATATATTGCGATTCTTGCGCGCATTGCATAAGGACAGTTTCTTAAGGAATAGAGTACAGGTAACGACGAGTTTGGCTTCATGGGCGTTTATTTATAGAAAATATAAAATAATAAGTTACTTTAACGGTATTCATTAAGGAAATATATCGGTAAAATCGCCACCTTTAAATTTAAGTGAAAATAAGTGACCCCATGGATCAAAAAATAGAGTTATTAGCACCCGGCGGTGATGTCGAAGCAATTAAAGCAGCGATTATTGCTGGAGCCGATGCCGTTTACTGTGGCCTAGATACTTTTAACGCCCGTAATCGTGCGACTAATATCTCCTTTGATCAACTTGTTGGCGTTATTCGTTTAGCTCATCAGTATCAATGTGAAATATTTTTAACCTTGAATGTGGTGATCTTAGAGCGTGAATTTGCTTCACTGGCTAAATTATTAACTAAACTTGCCAACACCACACTTGATGGTGTTATCGTGCAAGATATTGGCATGTTCTATCTGCTTACCCAGCACTTTCCAACCTTAGATATTCACGCATCAACGCAATTAACCACCCATAACGTGGGTCAAATACCTTTTTTGAAAAAACTCGGTGCATCACGAGTGAATTTATCAAGAGAGCTAGATTTACGTGAAATTACCGCAATGGCAGCAGCGGGTAAAGCGCACGATACCTTAACAGAAGTTTTTGTGCATGGTTCACTCTGTGTGGCTTTCTCTGGTCTTTGTTATTCAACATCAGCAAGTGTTGGCAATTCAGGAAATCGCGGTCGTTGTAGCCAAGCTTGTCGTGAAGAATATGAACCAACAGCAACCGGTAATAAATTCCCGTTAAATATAAAAGATAACTCGGCTTTTTTTGATTTACCTGCGCTTATCGAAGCGGGTGTGCATTCCTTTAAAATTGAAGGACGTATAAAAGGTGCCAGCTACGTTCATACTGTTGTTGATAGCTTTCGCAAACAAATTGATGGTTTCCTTAAAACAGGTGAATTACTCGAAGATGGTGAACGCCTTTATAAAGTTTTTAACCGCGACTTCTCCAACGCCTTTTTACGTGGTGATTTAAATCAGTCAATGTTTATTGAAAACCCACGGGATAATTCCAAATACCATGCTGTTGATAAAAGCAATGCGATATCAGTTGTACAAATTCAAGAAGTTGAACAAAAACTTAATGATGAAAAACAGCTAATCAATGCCTCTGTTGACGATAAAATAAAACATTTAACCATTGGCAAGATACCGCTAACACTGGCTATTTCAGGTACATTAGATCAACCACTTACCTTGACCGTAACGACAAAAGAACTTTCTCAACAGCAAGCTTTTGTTGATGCTAAAGACAGCGAGAAAGGGCTTGAGGTTAAAAGTTACGCGCTTAAGTCACAAAGCAACTTAGTAAAAAGTGGCAAACTGAGTATTGACAGAGAAACCCTTGAAAAGCGTTTTAAAAGCTTTAACAATGCCCATTTCGATTTGATTGAAATAATAACCGATGACTTAGAAGATGGCTTAAGCATTCCTTTTAAAGAATTAACGGTATTAAAAAATGAAGCCGCCTTTTTGTTGAATAACTCTAAAGCTGTGTTACCTGAGGTTCAATTACCTAAGTTAGCCAATCACCCTAAACATACCACGACTGGTGATGCAAAAGCCGAGCTATCAATTCTTATTTGTGATGAAAGTGATGTTGAATTAGCAAAATTAACTTCGGCAGATATTTACTTTAAATTACCCGATGCATATAAACGCGGTTGTACTAAGTATGTCGGTTTTCTTAAAGAAAATCCTCGCTTGATCCCTTGGTTTCCTTCAGTATTAATTGGCAAAGATTACGACGTCGCGGTCAATATTTTACAACAAGTAAAACCACAACTCATTGTAACCAATAATACGGGTATCGCTTATGAAGCGAACCGTTTAGGGATTCAGTGGATAGCAGGGCCTTTCTTAAATACGACTAACTCTTACGCTTTACTTGCAATGCAAGAAGGTTTTGATTGTAAAGGTGCGTTTATTTCTAACGAAATAAACCGTCAACAAATTAGAAATATTGCTCGTCCGGAAAACTTCAAACTCTTCTACAGTATTTACCACCCTATTTTATTGATGGCCAGCCGACAATGTTTCTTCCAACAAAGTGTTGGCTGTGAAAAGCCACGCATTGATAACGGCTGTATGCTGTCGTGTGATAAATCAACCAGTATCACTAACTTGAAAGGTGTTTCGTTTGCTATCGATAAACAAAAAGCCGGCTATCCAAGTATTTATAATCAAGACCAGTTTTTAAATACTGAAATTATTGAAGACCTAAGTGATTTATTTGATGGCTTTATGATTGATCTGACTAACATTGGCTCAGGTGATAAAGAAACACCAGACAAAGCGTTATTGATTAGTCAATTTGAAGCATTACTTAACGGTAATATTAACGTACCTGAGACACTTAATATCATGGTACCTGAATCAACGAACAGCCAATATCATAACGGCTTATAAGATAATCGCGAGCAGATAATACCAAAACGATGCTTATAAAATAACTGCATGTTTATCACCAGACTAAGTCAGTAAACATGCAGGTTTTATCATTAAATAAGTTTAGTTGTTGGTATAACAGACTTTTGTTTTTGCGACATAATCATGCAGACAACGCTTTTCTTTACCAAAGATAAAGAGTGGATTAACCAGGCCTGAAATAATTTGACCACCAAAAGGAACAAGAGAAAGTAGTTGCATCGGTATCATCCGCTTAACGTAAATTGTCGTTAAACTTGCCTTACTGTCATCTAAATTTTCAATTCGAATAGACATGAAATTCTTGCCTATGGTTTGTCCATAATGGTAAAGCAGGTAACCATGTAAGACAAGGCCAGCAATAAGTCCATAAGCGAGTAACATCACTGTTAAAGAAAAAGTGGGTTCCGCTAATTTATCAAAACCGACAGTGATAAAAATAGGTACAGCAGCAAATATACCAATAAGACCATCAATTAATGCCGCATAAAAACGGTCTAAACGTGTTGCTTTTTCACCCACTCTTTTCACATTTTGTTCTATCGCCGGTTCAGCGACAGTTTGCTCGACTGTTACAGCTACAGGTGCGGGTTCAACAACTGTTTTCTCAACTATTAACTTATTAATTTCTGCAGCTCGTTCTGGGTATTGCTCACTGTCGATTTGTTCTGCTGCTGAGTATAATTCTTGTAAGGTATATGACGTAAAATCGATTATTGGATCCATGTAGACTATGCTTCCTTTTTAAAAAGATGAATTGGCTTGTGTTAAGAACTCACGTTCTTCTTGACTAGACTTCCTGTTAAGGATTTTATTGCGATGCGGATAACGGCCAAATTTTTCAATGATTATTTTATGTTTATTTTCAAAATCGATACTTGAAGCAACGCCATTATCGACAAAGAGCTTAACAGCGATATCATGTATCATTAATGACTCACTATGCATAAACGGCATATACAAAAAATTTCTTTCTAAATGATTTAACTCTTGATCAGCGCCAACGGCTATCCCTTCTTGAGCAAGCGCTAAAGCTAAAGGGTCACAGGCAAAAGCACCTGGCGTATCACGATACATATTTCTAGAGAACTGATCTAGAATAATAATTTCAGCAAGTCGCCCTTTAGCTGTAAGTCGCCATTTGAATAACTCACCACTATTTGCCGCCAGATGCACAGCCGAAAACTTGCTAATAATACACTGATCAAACGCGAGGTCTTTTAGCCACCACTGTGATTGATCGATTTCTTTAAACCAAAAATTTAAAACGTCATCTGCATTCATTAACCCAACCTCCATCGCTGTAATCAATCTATCGGCTAAGCACTTTTATTTATACGTCACTTTGCCACCAATCATTTTAAAGGCTGGCATACCCCGAATTAACGTCTCCCGAGCAAAGACACTGGCACAGCTTGGGCACACACAGGGTGTCATGGTAAAATCTTTAACTATCCGAGCTTTAAAACATTTAACTAATGCCCCTTTACCGCCTTTTTTGTATTTATACAGAGGTGCTCGACACTTACTGCAATAAATATCAACAGACTTTTCAGGGGCTTTTTTATTGGGCTTAGCCATCAATAACAGTTACTAAACTATTATTTATTTTCTTTAAGTTTAGCTTTAGCCGCTTCAACTTTAGCAAAATCTAAACCTAGCTCTTCTACCGCTTCTTTAATGAGTTCTGGGCTAGACATGACCATCATCATAATTGATTGCAACTTCTCCGGTGGTAAACCCAATGACTGAATATTCATCATCGCCATCATTGGGTTTTCGGTGAGTACTTGAAAAAGTTCTTTAATTTTTTCTTCACTTACATTTAATTCTTTTAGTGCCTGAATAATAGGATTCATTACCTTTCCTTAAAACATAAAACATAAAACTTAGCTAAACAGCATTGTCGCTATTTCAACTGACATTTACCAATCTAATTTTCTCATTCATTGGCACTATTTTCAGTAAATGTTATTTACCTAGTGACTAGATGATTAAAAAATAGCAAGAATTGATAACAATATTTAAATGGCTCACTCTTGGAGTGAGTGAACGGGAATTTTTCTTTGTTTATCAAGTTTAATTAAGTAAGCATTTCTGCCAATACCCATAAATTCTTCGTCCGTATAAACAACGGTATTATCATCAAAAAAAGTCACTGACTCTTTTTGGGTAATAGTCCCTAGATTAATTTCATAAGCATCGCCTGAAAAAAAGTCATCCCCTTGCCAATTTTCAAATAGCCACAACCTTTGTGAGTCTAATAACACCAGTTTCTTTTTATTGGGGCTTAACGCCGCAGAAGTTATCCAACAGAGTTTTTCATGATGCGTGCAAGTCGTGAAAGAGCTGAGCTTTGTCGCCTGATGATTAGCCGCATAAGCCCCTATTCGGTACAAATTAGTTTCGCCGTCAAATGGCACGGATCTGTTCTTTGTAAACAAGTACAATTTCTTTTTGTAAAAAACAAAAGCTTCTAAATCATATTTTTTCTGATGTTCTTTTGGCGGATAACTATTTTGCTCTGGATACATAAATTTAATTATCTCAGCGCTAGTACTATCGCCCTTAATATCAATGGGATTTTCTATTTTATAGATGGTTAGCCATTTTCGCTTATTGTCGTTATTGCCAAAATCACCTAAAAAGAAATGGCCAAAATCGTCTTGGGTCATATCTTCCCAATCAATATTTTTAGCATTAGTGATCAACACCGTTTTACTTATTTTACCATCGGCTTCAACCCGGTATAAATTTGGCTTATCACCACCATCATTTATTGCCCAAAGTTTACCTTTTTTATCAAATTCAATACCCGAAACTTCCGTGAGCCTCTCATCCATTGAAACCAGTTTATTGTTATAATGATGTTTAATTGATGAACCCAGCGCAATAAAAATAAACAATGATAAAAATGTAGTTAACCAACGTAGGTTTTTCTTGAGCATAGGGTTTTTAATTTTCCGAAAATACTAATCAAGGAATTAAAATAAAGACTTATTTTAATTCAATAGAAAATGGATAAAGTTTAAGGAGATCACTTTGAATGTTCAAGATCAGCTGCCAGTCGAATTTTTCGACGCTATTATAAACTGTTTTAGCGCTTTTAGGAAAAGACAGTTTGTCGCGACTGCAGGTCATTATTTTTCAATTTCAATACTTAGTCACATCTGAATCTGTTGTTCGCAGGTTAATCAACATATTCAGACAATAAAATATCTTTAGGAATACTCTCAGCTTTTATTCGCGTTGAATGCAGCATTTGCATTTTCCATTGCCCCGCCACTTTCACCATGACGGCACTTTCTAACCAAGCTACAGTACTTTCTTCCTTGCCATTATTGAAAGTTGCTTTATTCCAATAACTCACCCATGCAACATCACTATAAACCCTTGTTTTAATGACACTAAAATAGTTTCTTCTTTTATACTCTGAGGGTTTAACAACGTTAATCAGGTCGGTTAAGCTCCAATCTTCGCCGGCTTCTAACAACTGAAAATCGTCAGTGACCACGGCTTTCATTTTAATATGGTCTGCTGCTGACATCGCAGAAAATAGTGTTTCAACCGGTCTAAAAACGGCTTCATTGGCCAATAAATTAACGCTTACTGATAAAGTAAGAATAAGAATAAGTAAATTTTTATTGTTCATGGTTTTCCCTAGTAATCAGTTATTTTATAATTATGCCTAGCTAAATTGATAGACACTTTGTTAATAAACTTTATAGCAAAAACCTAAACTCTGATTATCTTTGAGTGATAGTTTTTAATAAAAATTAACCGTTACGTACCAAGATAAGTTTTTATTACCATTACTTTGCACGTTCGATTGCTAAATATTGTCGTTGAGATACGCAATAAAGGCGTGCTCTTCGAGTGGGCGACTAAAAAAATATCCTTGAATATAATCGCATTGATGCTTAGTTAGTAATTGGCACTGAGCAAGATCTTCAACCCCTTCGGCAACCACTTTTAAACCTAAACTTTTTGCCATCGACAAGATAGCGCAAGCCAAAGCTTCATCTTCATCTTCATCTTCAGCATTAAAGGTAATATCTTTAATAAAAGCGCGGTCTATTTTTAATATGCTAATAGGAAACCGCTTTAAGTAGCTAAGTGACGAATAACCGGTACCAAAGTCATCAATCGACAGTTCTATACCCATAGCTCTTATAGCTGATAACTGAATTAGGGTTTGATCATCTTCTTGAATTAATAAACTTTCAGTCATTTCAAGGATCAGTGAATCTGGAGCAAGTTGTGTTTTTGCTAAGATAGTTTCAAGTTTACTGATAAAATCCTGACGTTGAAACTGCACACTCGAGATATTAACTGATATCTTTGGTGCAAGGTCAAATTGGCTTTGCCAGCATTTAGCTTGTTTACAAGCTTCTTCTAAGACCCAATCTCCAATTTCAGTAATAAAACCAATATCTTCTGCTAATGCAATAAAGTCAGCCGGTGGAACCAAGCCTTTTATTGGGTGTAGCCATCTAACTAAGGCCTCAGCAGAAACAACTTTATTACTACTAACTTGATGGATAGGTTGATAATGTAAAATTAACTCCTTGTTAACAATAACCTTGCGTAATTCAACTTCTAGATGCCTTCGTTGTTGGGCTTTGATATCCATTTCTTTAGTAAAAAATTGTACATTATTTTTACCCTTTTCTTTGGCTTTATACATAGCGCTATCGGCTTTACTCAATAGCTCTTCATAGGTACTGCCATCATCTGGAAATATTGATATACCTATGCTTGCGGTAACATAAGCTTCTATTTCTATTAAATGAAATGGCTTAGCTATTTCATCAAGTATCTGGCTGGCAATTTTTTCAAAACTAAAGACATCATTGTCGCCCGACAAAATTATTGCAAATTCATCACCACTCAAACGACTGACCGTATCGGCCTTTCTTACCGACTCTTTGATACGCTCTGTGGTTAATTTTAACAGCATATCTCCCTTAGCGTGGCCAAAGGTATCATTAACATTCTTAAAGCCATCTAAATCAATAAAAAATATAGCAACTCTATTATTGTCCCGTTGGGCAAGTTCCAAAGTATGCTCAAATCTGTCGACAAACAGATTTCTATTGGCGAGTCCGGTCAATGAATCGTAATTAGCTTGGCGATAAATTTTATCTTCGGCCTTTTTACGTTTAGTAATATCACTAAATAATGAAACATAAGACTCTAATTGCCCAAACTCATCTCTCAAAGCAGTAACAGATAACCATTCATAAAACACCTCACCATTTTTACGTCGATTGCAGATTTCACCTTGCCACTGCCCCAAGCTTTCCAAATCTGCCGCCATGCGCTGATAAAATTCTGTGTCATGATGCCCAGAGCTTAATAATGTGGGATTTTTACCTAAGACTTCTTTTTCCTCATAGCCAGTAATTAATATAAACGCTTGATTAACCGCAACAATATTATTATCAATATCGGTAACCATTACAGCCTCTGTTGCGGTTTTAAATACCGTTGAAGCGAGTCTCAACTGTTTTTCATCTTGCTTAATTTGGGTAATATCTTCTTTAATCCCTACATAACTGGTGATTCTATTTTTAGCATCTTTGAGGGGATATACATTGGCTTTCTCCCAAAAATTATCACCATTTTTTCGCTGATTATAAAACTCCCCGACCCAGTGTTTACCTGATGTTATTGTTGCCCATAAATTCTCATAGAGCGGAGATTGATGAAAACCAGATTTAAGAATATTTGTTTTTTGACCGATCACTTCTGTTGCTTGAAACCCAGAACTTTTAACAAATTCTTTATTAACATAAGTGATAATACCATTAAGGTCTGTGGTTTGAATTGAGACTGGGCTTTGCTCTACAATTTGAGCAATTAATGAACGCTGAGCTTCAGCTTCATTTTTTCGTTTTAACATAAAAAGTAAAAACAGACTCAAGGTCGATAATAACAAGAGACCTATCACTAATAGTTGTATTAAGTTTTTTTTAGTTTTATCGATTTCATTAACTTGCTTGTCGACCAAGTTCTCTAAATTACTTTGATAATGCCAAAGCGCTTGCTGATATTCCCTTTCTGATGTCACATCTTGGATAATAGAAAAGAGCACAGCTTTATTATTATAAGTTATCGGAATGGAATGTGACGACACGGTTTTAATATCGCCATTACTGGTTTGATGTCTAAAAATAAAATAATTTCTATCTTCTGATTTAGCTAAGGCTCTTTCTGAAGCGACTTGCTCTACACTCAACAGGTTAATGTCTTGAATAGCCAGTGACTCAAGTTTTTTTTCTGCGAATCCATAGAAATGTTGAGCGGCTGAATTTGCCTGAAGAATATTACCGGTTTTAGGCTCAATGATTAACATAACTGCGCTATGTTTTTCAAAAATAGCGCTAAAGTCACTCATTGAAAAAGTATCATTTGAAAATAATAACAGCATAACAAAAGCGCAAAGATACCGATATTTTTTGAACGAAACCTTGATCGCCTTTAGCAGGCAGAAGCGCTTAACATTGAACATATTATCCTATTATACTTAAAAAGAAGGTTAAATTTTATTCAAGTAAAAACTGCATTAAGATAGTTCGTTAAATTAACTTAATTCCATTTAATACTAAGATAGTAACATAGGGTGAGATTAATAACAGGAAGTCAAAAAGAGTATAGAAGATTAGAAGTTACACTTTATAATTTAGCGATTATTGACCGTCAATAAAAGTGCATTAGCACTTATTCTATTGGGCTAAATCTTGCTAAAACACCATAAAAAAAACACCAAGCCAATAAATGACTGATGTTTTTATTTGCTAAGTAAGACATTAGCTCATTAGGCTGAATATACATTCAGCCTCTTAGTTTAATCACTGTTATTCTGTGTCGCTATAACCGGCCCAAATATCAGCGTTTATGGTATTCACTGCCCCTTTCTTTTTACGCTTTTTCTTTCCTGTGCCTTCAGGCTTTGCCATGGGTTTTTCTGCGGCAGTAATTGAATCATTACTGACTTCATCGGCTTCAAAACCTTTGACTTGCTCACGTTCAAGACGAATTTTATTTTTCTTTTCGATGATACTAAAGTGATGAAAGTCTTCATGGTCAATCAATGATAAAGCTAAACCTACTTCACCAGCACGGCCACTTCGACCAATACGATGCATGTAGTCTGACGGACTTCTCGGTAAGTTGAAATTAATAACCACCGGCAGTTTTTCAATGTCTAGTCCGCGAGCGGCTATATCTGTGGCAATGAGCACGTCAATCTCGCCAGCTTTAAAACCATCAAGCACCCTACTTCGTTCGCCTTGACCTTTATCACCATGAAACACTGCCGCGGTAATACCACGTTTAGCAAGTTTTTCAGCTAAATGCTCACAGTGGTGTTTAGCATTAACAAAGATGAGCGCTTGTCGCCATTCATTTTCTGCAATTAAATGTGCTAACACTGCGGTTTTTTCGCCTTTATTAACGCTAAAGACACGCTGGACTAGCGTACTTGCATCAGCACTTTGAACTTGTATCTCGATCGGGTTGTTAAGTAATTCTTGGGTTAACGTTTTTACTTGTTCAGGAAAGGTTGCTGAAAATAATAATATTTGTTTTTTCTTCGGTAATAAAGCTAACAGCGCAGATAACTCTTCGGTAAAACCTAAGCTTAACATCCTATCGGCTTCATCAAGGACTAAGGTCTTAACCAAATCAAGCTTAATGGCATTACTTGAAATTAAATCGAGTAATCGACCCGGGGTTGCCACCAGAATATCGGCGCCACCTCGTAATGCCAACATTTGTGTATTCACAGATACACCACCAAAAACAGCAACCGTTTTTATCGCACCATTGAAATGCACGGCATAAGATTTAATGCTCTCTGCTACTTGTTTAGCAAGTTCACGCGTAGGTACTAAAATAAGCCCAGTAACATAATTCCCCTTGTTACTCTTGTTACTCTTGCTATTTGAGGCTGTATCAGCAGACAGTTGTAAAAAAATGTGCTGCAAAAGTGGTAATGCAAAGGTGGCTGTTTTACCTGAACCGGTATTTGCCCCTGCAATTAAGTCACGTCCTGCTAAAACACTTGGAATAGCTTGTGCCTGAATAGGCGTCGGCTGCAAATATTTGAGCTCAGTTAATCGAGCTAATAGGGGGGGAATAAGACCAAGTTCTGTAAACTGGGCTGGGGTTGAAATAGAGGTCATTAAGATAAAGGGCTCAAGGCTAAAATAAGTAAGTATATTTTAGCCTATTTTTGCCCCAGTAAGTTAATAAAATTGACTAACCCTAGCAGAAAGCCCTTAACGTGAATTAAATTCAAGTTAAGGGAACACCCTGACAAGATAGTTAAATTTTACTAATAACTCTTTACTTCTTTATTTAGATATTTCGGCGTTAAGAAAATCTTCTTGGTGAGGCTGACCCGTTGTATTAGTTAAATTAGCATTAGACTCACTGTTGTAAAGTAACCAATCTCTTGCTGCGCCAAAAGCGCTGCCATCAGGGTTTAGTGATATAGACTCCAAGTAAAGCGCTAAAACACCCGCAACATGTGGAGCGGCCATTGATGTGCCGCTCATCGTTGTTGTGCCACCGCCACTTTTAGTCGATAAAATATTAGCTCCAGGGGCTGCAATAGCTACTGGCGCAGATTGATGACTAGTCCAGCTAGCTGAGCCATTACCCCAGTTAGAAAAGCCAGCCCAATCATCATTTATATCGGTTGCACTAACGGTTATCACCGCATCGTCATAAGCTGCTGGCGTTGAACCATAAGCATCTGCGCTGTCATTTCCTGCCGCCACAGCAAAAATAACCCCTTGATTTTTCGCATTACAGATAGCGCGATGAAAGTTATCATTACCAATAAAACCGTCATTGGTACAGGTACCTGTTTTAGAGCCATCACCGCCCAAGCTCATGTTAGCAACAACCGCTACGCCTAAAGATTCAGCCTGCTGTGTTACCCAATCAATACCAGCAATAACCCCAGAATTAGAGCCACTGCCAGCAGCATTTAATACTTTAACGGCATGTAAAGTAACGGCTGGTGCTACGCCAATAACATCAAGGTTATTATCTAATGCACCAATGGTGCCCGCAACATGGGTGCCATGGCCTTGATCATCATCCCAGTTATTTGAACAATCTAAACCAAGACACATTTCAACACTATAACCATTAGCGACATTACTAGCTAAATCTGGGTGATCAGAATCTATACCCGTATCAATAACATAAACATGAACCCCCTGACCGGTGTTTTCATCAGTATTTGCCCCTATGCGACTAATTCCCCAAGGAGTTTCTTGCTGGCTAGTCTGGCAACCAAATAAGAAACTGCATGCTGCCACTTGATTGGAAGTACTTTTTGTTGCGTGAACTCTGCCATCTTTTGAAACACTCAAAACACGTTGATCTTGACTTAGCTGGGCAAGTACTTTTGACGGAACCGTCGCAGAAAAACCAGTAAAAACATGGCTGTAAGTATATTTACTTGCTATAGCGTAATCGTCGATAAAGTCTGCAACACTGGCAATTTGATTAGCATCTAGGCTAACGATAATATTGCTAAGTGCGTTGTCTTCTGCAGCAATAGCTGGCAGTGCAATACAAGATGAAATCATTAAGCTTATTAATTTCTTTTTCATTTTTGGCTCCACATAGTATTAAGTTTCTCAAGTTACTCTAGGATA
This sequence comes from Colwellia sp. BRX8-5, assembly GCF_014077325.1. Classification (NCBI taxonomy): domain Bacteria; kingdom Pseudomonadati; phylum Pseudomonadota; class Gammaproteobacteria; order Alteromonadales; family Colwelliaceae; genus Colwellia; species Colwellia sp. BRX8-5. Next base: position 35,331 of record NZ_JACGVR010000005.1, on the reverse strand, counting down.
GAGCACTTAATTATTGTTTTTGGTACACATCTAAAAGTAAACGTGTTGTTACCAATGTAGAGTCTTGATACTGGTATGACCATCAGGGGAAACCCCTACTTTAATAATATTAACCCCTCACTGGAGGCATTGTCTTGTTAACAAACAAGTTAATATCGAAAAAAACCGAGCAAATAAACACGGCTGTTAAAACGCCGCTAATAGTAAATGTTTAAGATTTAGCTGAGGAGCGTAAAAAGGTAGGATTTAATTATGATTTCAGTATTATTGATGTGTGTATTGAGTTTCAAGTAAACAGAAACAGCTAGATATTTTAAATAATAAATATGGCTAAACGGTATTTTATGCAGAGTATCGATTAAATTGCGCAAAAGCGTGTGAATCATTATTTTTTAAGTAATAATACGCCATCAAACTTCCATAATTTTCCTGCATCAATATAACATCGATTATCATCATATTGACGTTACTATTGGGTTAAAAATAACTAGAGATACCATGAAAATACTGACCACTTTAATCACATCATTAACGTTAATACTAAGCACCTTAGTAAGTGTCAACGCTATCGCCACAACCTTTACTTTTACCGCGATCCCTGATGAAGACGAATCTCAATTAAGAACTCGTTTCGAAAAAGTAGCCTTGTATTTAGAAAAGGAACTTGGCGTCAAGGTTAAATACGTACCGGTAAAGTCATACTCTGCCGCCGTAACAGCCTTTAGAAACAACCAAGTTCAACTCGCTTGGTTCGGTGGTTTATCTGGCGTACAAGCCCGACTTTTAGTGCCTGGATCACAAGCGATTGCTCAAGGCTATGAAGATCAGTTTTTTAAGAGCTATTTTATCGCTCACCACAGTACGGGGTTAACGATGAACGACAATTTCCCTGATATAAATGATAAAACCTTCACCTTCGGCTCAAAAGGCTCAACATCAGGTCGATTAATGCCACAATATTTTATTGAGCAACATTTAGCTAAAAAGCCACAGCAAGCATTTAAACGTGTTGGTTTTTCTGGTGACCATAGCCGCACTATTGCTCAAGTTCAAGCGGGCGCTTACCAAGTTGGTGCTGTTAATTATAAAGTATGGGAAAGTGCACTTAGCGCAGGAAAAATAGACACCAATAAAGTCAGTGTTATTTGGGAAACCCCTACCTACCCTGATTACCAATGGACGATACGCGCCAATGTTGATGCGGAATTTGGCAAAGGCTTTGCGAATAAAGTGCAGGCGGCACTTCTCAATATGAATAACCCAGAGCTACTTAGTAGCTTTCCACGTTCTTCTTTTGTTAATGCTGAAAATAAAGATTTTGAGCCAGTATTAACAGTGGCTAAAAAGATAGGACTTATCGATTAATGATAACCCTCGACTACCTAAACCTTTATCATCATAAAACAACCAGCAATAATACAGGTAAGCGTAAAGGGGCTGCTCAAGTCATCTTTGATCTAAGTCTGACGATAAATAAAGGTGAAAAAGTTGCGATTATTGGTCCCTCTGGTGCAGGAAAAACCTCGCTACTGCACCATTTTTATCAGTGTTTACAAACCAGCGCAGCGCTTTGTTCTCAGCGCCAAGGCTTAGTCGATAACTTAAGCATCTTCCACAATATATTTATGGGTGCTTTAGCTCGCCACCACTGGTTATTTAATCTTATTAACTTAATGAGACCTTTTAAACAAGACTTACACGATATTGGCCTACTTTGTCAGCAGTTAGAACTAGATGAGCCCTTAGACAAGTCAGTAGATAAACTTTCAGGTGGGCAAAGACAACGAGTCGCATTAGCAAGAGCTTTATATCAGCAGCAAGATATATTTCTTGGCGATGAACCTTTTTCAGCACTTGACCCATTAATGGCGTCAAGAATACTTGAAATAATATTAGCTCGCCACAAAACTGTCATTATGGTTGTACACGACCGTACCTTGGCAATGAACGCTTTCGATCGTGTTATCGCCTTAGATAAAGGTCGGTTGGTACTCGACAGCAAAAAACAGTCCATTAACCAACAGCAGATCAGCAAACTTTATCAAACTGACGCAGTCGCGTAGGTTTATTTTATGGCGTTGCGACAAAATACAGTTTACCCATTAGGATATTGGCAAAAAGTCACCTTATCAATAGGGTTTATCGCCTTAGTTATTATTCCTTTTGCTGATATAGAAATTGTTACTTTCGACCCTTTACTTGAGTTATCGCTTATGGCTCAAGGTTTTATTCACGCTGACTTTTTCGCCACTGAATACCTGTTTCAAGCGATAATTCAAACCCTTAACTTTGCCATTATTGGTGTATCTTTAGGACTGCTGCTCGGCGCTCCTCTCGCACTCATCTACCCACACCCTTTAGTATCTGGCTGCTGCGCTTTTTTACGCGCAATTCATGAGATTTTTTGGGCGCTGTTATTTTTACAAGTTTTTGGTCTTTCTCCAATAACAGGCATTTTAGCGATCACTATTCCCTTTGCCGCCACTTTTGCTCGGGTATTTCACGATATAATCAATCAATCGTCAGACAATCCATTAGAGAGTATTGACAGCAGAGCAGATATTATTAGCCGCTATACCTATGGCAAAATAGCTCAAGTTTTACCGCAACTTATCACCTACACACGCTACCGTTTTGAATGTGCGCTGCGCAGTAGCGCTGTGCTGGGATTTATTGGTATGCCAACACTGGGTTATTATTTAGAAACCGCTTTTAAACAAGGAAACTATAGCGAAGGCGCTGCATTACTGATGATATTTATTGCGCTTATTGGCACGATTCGTTATTGGTGCCCTCCTAAGTTATTAGGGGTTTACCTTATTATTGCTTGTATAACATTGGTAGAAATTCCTACGCTAGATAGCAGTTTACTGATACGCTTTATTAGCCAAGATATTATTCCTCCTGCGTTAGTAAACACCTTAAGTTTTGCCGACGTGCAATGGTCATTACTTTATACTTGGTTTAGCGATATTGTTACGCTACAGGCTTTCCCTGGGGCGATATCGACCCTAACTTTAGCCTTATTAGCATTAGCGGCTAGCCACTTTGTTAGCTTAAATGCCCATGTCATTGCAAGTAAGCATTTATGGCCCGCCCCGCTTGCGTATTTTGGTCAGTTCATTTTACTTATTGGTCGTTCAGTACCTGAATACATATTAGCGTTTATTTTTTTAATATTACTTGGCCCGTCGATGTTACCTGCTATTCTTGCCCTAGCCATACATAATGGTAGTGTTATAGCCTACTTAACGGTTCGACAAAGTAACGCCATAGCGCCCCCCCTGATGCAGATAAGCACGTTAAATAAGTTTAACTACTACATAATGCCAAGCATTTATCCCAATATGATGGCTTTATTGTTTTATCGATTCGAGATTATCGTCCGTGAAACTGCCGTGTTTGGTATTTTAGGTATTATGACATTAGGTTTTTATATCGACAGTAATTTCAGTGAAATACGCTACAGTAGTGCATTAATTCTTATCATCTGTACCGCTTTACTTAATGTCGTCATCGATCATATTTCAATGCGGCTACTTAACTCCCACAAACAATCGTTAACGACATAAGCTAAAACCAACACTTATCGATTTTGCCATTTTATTACAAATAATTAGCTATTCAATAGTCCTTAAAAAAAAATGATACCTGTGTTTAAATTAAACCTTGCCGCTTAATATGAGCTTCCATTAAAAATATTACCCTTTAATTACAAGTATTAAGACAAATTGAAGGTTTTAATTCTCAGTGATACTATTGAGATGATATAATAAATGATTAACGATTAGCAGTAAGTCCTGAAAGTGCTGTTGAATTAATGTATATTTATCATCCTCTTGATATTTTTATTCTATTGAGAAGTGATATCAAACTAATTTATCCATTCACAACCTATTTGAATTCTTAATAATTAAAAACTTATGGCTACAAACACTTTTACACCTGAATTACTTGAAAAACACTTTGCCAAAAATGAATGGAAAAAAGGAACGCGTATTTTTCAGGCGAATGGCATTAAAACCTGCGCCCTTGATGGTGAAATAATTCGTGGTGTCGTTTACAGTGAACGCTCTCGCCAAAGCACTTATTTGACTCGTTTAGTGCTAAATATTAAGAATGATGGTATTGCCAGTTATTGCGATTGTTATATTGGTCGAGATTGTAAGCATGGCGCAGCGTTAGCGCAGTGTTTTATTCACGAACATTTTGACCAAAACAGTATTGCGACTTCTGAAAAGGTCATTGATAAATGGCTTAGTCGCTTTCAAGCACAGCCCAGTAGATATCAGCCCAATAGCCAACAAAAATCGCTATTGTACTTTTTAAAGCCTAACAGTTATAACGAAGATGACTATTTCACTTTAGGTATAAAATCAGCTCGCCCCAAAAATAGTGGTGGATGGAGTAGTTCACTTGGCAGCGAGTTTTCTGCCAGCTCGTTAATAAATAGTGCTTATGCTAATAACGATGATGTTGCTGTACTTACCGAACTTATCCGTACTAATCAGTATGGCGATAACATCAAGTATTTTGATTTGTTCGAACGTATTATCAAAACTAATCGCTGTTTTTGGCAAACAAGTTACGACTTAAATGAAGCGATCACTTTGGGTGATCCCATAGAAGCCCAGTGGCAGTGGTTAGCCCTTGATAACAAGTTACACACCTTAAAACTTGTTTTCATGGAACCCTCGACCAATATTCTTATCATCAAAGCACAGCCACTTTGTTATTATGATGAAAAGAATAATTGCTTTGGGAAAATCAATACCAATACACAATGTAATTTTGAGGCAGACTTACTCAATTCACCTATTTTCGAAGAAGACAAATTACCTTGGGTCATGAATAAGTTATCTATGTCGTTAGGTGATGCTGTGCAGCGTTTACCTAAACCCAAAACAGAATACTCACAAGAGTTGACCAAACCAGAAGTACATTTGCACTTTTCAACCCCCCGTGAAGCAGATCCACAATCAGGTTTTGTAAAGGTTAACTTTTCCTACCAAGGAAATTTAGTCAACCCACATAATGAGAGTGTTACGGTTACCCCCAAAAACTCAAGTGAAAATGATAACGAAACTGAAACTGATAAAAAAATAAAACTGTATCGAGATTTAACGTTTGAACAAGCGGTTATCGATAAGTTGACGACGTTAAAATTTACCGTTCAGCCCAAAGCTAAGCGTTATACTTTCACCAATGAAGACTATTTAAATAAAGATAAAACGCCTAAATTTTCGATGCTAATGCAAGGGCGCTACCTTTGGCATCACTTTTTGCATCAAGAAGTACAACCACTTAAGAATTTAGGCTGGCATATAACTTTTACCGATGATTTTTATTATAAGGCGCTCGCTACCGACAGTGTTTTTGATGCTGAAGTTATTCAAACCGATGACCATGACTTTTTCTCATTAGGGTTAAACTTAACCATTGATGGTAAAAAAATGCCGGCATTTCCTATTTTGCTTGGCGCGATTGAACAACTCCCTAAATCGGCGTTAGTTGACCGCGAAAAAGAAAAACTTATTTCGCCTGATTCACCTATTTACGTTGACTTAGATAATGGTGACTTCGTTGCCTTGCGTTATCAAAGCGTACAACCGATATTGAAACAGTTTATTGAGCTGTTTATGCCCAATGCTTTAAATAAAAATGGCACTATGGAGCTATCACGTTTTCAAGGACATCAAACATTATCAATGTTAGATGACCAAGGAATGATAGCCACGGGTACCAGTAAGTTAAGAAGCTTAGCTGACAAACTCAGAGACTTCCAACAAGTGACCACGGTTCCTGTGCCAGAAGGATTGAATGCGACCTTAAGAACATATCAGCATCAAGGGCTAAATTGGTTGCAGTTCTTACGCGAGTATCAATTAAATGGTATTTTGGCTGACGATATGGGTTTAGGTAAAACGATTCAAACCTTAGCGCACCTATTAATTGAAAAACAACAAGGCCGCCTTACTAAGCCCGTGCTCATTGTGGCACCAACCAGTGTTATTTTTAACTGGGCAAATGAAATAGAGAAATTTACCCCACAACTTTCTTATCGCGTTTTACACGGCAGTAAACGCCAGCAGCATTTTGATTGTTTTGAAGGACTTGAGAATCAAGTTGATATTATCATCACCAGCTATGCATTGATTACTAAAGATTTAGCGCTTTATAGCCAGCAAAAATTTTATTATCTAGTGCTCGATGAAGCTCACTATATAAAGAACACTAAAACAAAATTATACCAAGCCTTTTTGACCCTCAAAGCGCAACATAAATTATGCTTGACCGGTACACCTATGGAGAATCATTTAGGTGAGTTTTGGGCACAATTTAATTTCTTATTACCGGGCTTTCTTGGTGGCCAAAGACAATTTACTAAACTCTTTAGAACACCGATAGAGAAGCATGGTGAGCAAGAGCGTAAGCAGTTATTAAACCAACGCATCAAGCCATTTATTTTACGCAGAACGAAAGATAAAATAGCCACTGAGTTGCCGCCAAAGACTGAAATCATTCAAAAATTGCGTATTGAAGGTCAGCAAGCTGAGCTTTATGAATCAGTGCGTTTAGCGATGGACAGTCGTTTAAAAGATATCATTGCTGACAAAGGCTTAAAGCGCAGTCAGATAGAAGTATTGGATGCATTATTAAAACTAAGACAGGTTTGTAATCACCCTAAATTATTATCGCTTGAAGGCGCTAAAAAAGTAAACCAATCAGCCAAGCTTGACTACTTAATGGAAACGCTACCTGAGCAAATTGCTGAAGGTCGCAAAATATTAATTTTTTCTCAGTTCACCAGTATGCTTGCTTTAATAGAAGATGAGTTGGTGGCAGAAGGTATTGATTTTGTTAAACTAACTGGTTCAACGACCAACAGACAGGCCGTGGTAGACAAATTCCAAGAAGGTGAAGTGCCGGTATTTTTGATTAGCTTACGTGCTGGTGGTGTTGGCTTAAACTTAACCGCTGCCGATACCGTGATTCATTTTGACCCTTGGTGGAATCCTGCCGTAGAGAATCAAGCAACTGACAGAGCGTATCGAATTGGACAAGACAAACCTGTTTTTGTTTATAAATATATTATAGAAAATTCAATAGAAGAGAAAATCCAAAAAATACAGCAAAATAAAGCAGAACTTGCTAAAGCTTTATTGTCTGAAGAAGTCAGTGATAATAAGCTGAGTTTAACAGATGATATTTTAGGCTCGTTGCTAGCACCGCTAAGCTAATTTGAAATAATAGCCATTACATTGCATAGAGTTGATGAGAATAAGTAGAGTCATCAACTCGCTTTTAATGACACGTCATTGCTTTGAATACCGCTAACTTGCTATCTTACTTATCGGGGTAAACTACTCTGTCTCTTGATATTACGGGTTTGGTTACATATTGAGCAGGGGTTACTCAGGTATTAAAAAAGCGCCTCAAAATTAAATATCATTAGACTGTCTGAGGGTAGCGTCTAATTCAATCACACTTGAAACTTGGTTTCTTCCTGCTTTTTTTACGCTATACATGGCTTTGTCAGCAGCTTCTAGTAGAATTATTCTATTAGATTGACTATCGGGAATAGTTGAAGCTAAACCAATACTTATCGTGACATTAAATGTATTACCCTCATAATCTAAAGGAGTACTTTCAATTGAAAGTCTCATTTTTTCTGCCAGTTCCTTGGCATCTTTAGCGCTATATCCTGAAAGTAATACCACAAACTCCTCACCTCCAAAGCGCGCAACGAGATCTGTCGACCGCTTAATATTTTCTTTAATCACTTTAGCCACATGTATTAAGCAAGCGTCTCCACATAAATGCCCATGGTTATCATTAAATACTTTGAAGTGATCAACATCTATCAGCATTAATGCTGTTGATATTTTATGTCGGCTACCCATTTGCCATTGGCGTTCAAATTCACTGTTAAAATATCCCCTATTAAAAATATTTGTCAGTGAGTCAATTTTGTTGAGTTGTTCTAAAATTTTGTTCTGTCCATCCAGTTGAGTTTCAATTTCAAAAGAGCGGTTATATTCACCTGAAGAGCGAATGCCCATTAAACCAATGAAGGTTACATAGACGAGGATCATAATCGCATAAGGGAGTTTATCCTCAATGATAAAACCCGCTATTATTGATGGAACTAGAAGTATCCCTAAATTCAATAAAGCTAAAGGTATTCTTGGTGTCAGTGCAACAATGGCACTGCTGGCAATACCACCGATAGCCAACATAGTGACATGTAAAATAGGGGTGAAACGCGGGTCATATATCGCTAAACCAAAGAATAGGCTTAATACACTTGCCTGTAACAATGATAAAAAAGTAAAGCAATTGCGCCACACGTTAGGAGAATAATTATAAATAGCATCGCTAAAAAACCAGTGAGCAAGGCGCACTATACTAATTGCCAGCATGCTTAACGCAAAAGCTAAGGTCAAAGCAGGCTCTTCGGTGTGAAAATCAAATGGCCAAAATACAGCCGGTAACATCACCGCATAAACAAGGATGCCTGTCATCGAACGACGTCTAAGATCCATATCAATACGTTGTTGAATGTCTGGCAGTTTTTTGATGTTTAGCTCCTGTCGATAATTAGCTTTATATGTAATCGTCTATTAATAAAAAGCTAATAGTTATTTTTTGTTAATAAATTTAAGTGTATACGCTAGGATAATAATGGCGAAACTTTTTATCATTTAACGAAACCAGCCCTTACTGGCAAAAATATAAATACCACAAGACATCGCCACACCAACAAAGAAAGTCACTTCATAAAGGGTAAAATTCCACGGGCTGTCAATTAAGTTCATTCCCATTAGACCACCAACCATGGTGGGGATTAAGGTTATGGTGGTGATAACAGCCAGTAACCGCATTACCTTATTCATTTGAAATGAAGACATATTAATGCGCAGTTCAACTAATGCTGCCAGTGTTGTTACTAAGTCATCGGCACTATCAAATAATCCATCAACGTCATCGGCTAATACCGTCAGGATAGGTCGAGGCATCAATTCAAAACTTTTAATTGCAAGAGGCTTTTCTGCAAGTTGGTGAACCACTGACGCTAAATGCTTAAGGTTACCCCTAACATTGGTAATTTCATTACGCAGTCGAAACGTTTGGTCTAAAAAGCTTTTATCACCTAATTGTTTTTGATGCTTATCTAGGTATAAAAGCGTCTGTTCTAATGTGCCAATAACATCGGTGTATTGTGCGACAAGAACACGAATAAGCGCACTTGTCGCTTGCATCAGAGGCGGTGCAGGTATTCTTACCTCCATTAAATCAACTGTTATTTCATCTACTAACGATGATTCTGTCCCAGACAAGGTAATAATATTATTATTCGCGCCCAATAAAAGAATAGGACTTCGTTCTATGGTCGGCACACTATCATCGGACTGTTTTACCACCTTGGGACTCCAGAGAAAAATGGCGGTGTATTCATCCATTCGCTCTATTCTTGGGTACAACGAATGTTTAAAGAGCATATCTAAGGCAGACTTAGGGGCTTGAAGAATCTCCGCAACCTCTGTGAGTTGCTCAGAGTTGAGCCCTACAGCAAATAACCAGTCATTACTTGACGACTTTAATCGCTTTACAACATTACCCCAAGTTAATTCAGTGTAGCCACAAATATTTTTATCTACTAACGAATAGGCGCTAAAAGACTGTATTGGTGGTGACGATACTGTCGAAACTTTATTGTTATCTAAGGACATAGCAAATTTCATTCGAACACCAAATAAAGCCATTCGGATGAATTTAAGCAGTCTTAAAGCAGGAATATTACGTAAATGTTCATTAGCCATAGGGATCAAAGATAACAAGCCCGTACAGATGATGAATAAATCTAAGATACGCCACGGATCCAGTAAAAACACACGGCGACTTGATGCTAAAACAAAGTTAACGCCGTATTCAACGATGAAAAGGGCCAGGATCCCCCATTCCAAAAAAACTTTCGCTTGAGAAAAGCGCTCATTAGTCGCAACGACTGTTGGCGCAAGAGCAATGAAAAGTGAAATAAGCGCTAAAAAGCCCATGACACGTTCATTGAGCAACAAGCGAATTTTTGATGTTATAAAGATACTCTCATCCACCTTAGAATTAATTAAGTGTTAATTGTATTATTAAGGCTAAAATGTGTAAACACATTTCAAAACAGAACAGTAAGTGCATTTCAAGTTCCCTCTTTTCGTTGTGATTTTCACAGCAAAGTTATCAGTAATAATTTAAATTATGGGCATCTATTTATCTTGAAATAACCTATAGTCATAGTCTTAAGGATAAAATAATGTTTATTAATTAATTGGTTAACATACATTAACCGTTTCATTAATAAATATATAACAACATCATAAGCAATTAACTAAACGATAAAGAGTGTTTAAAAGTTTTTCATCACAAAGTGATATAAACGCTAACAAAGCTCACTATTTAAAAGAAAGTATCACGGGTGAAAGACTGCCAAAATAAAGATTATAATAATGGATTAAGTAATTATGTCACGATACGCAAATTTATATAAATCTCCTCTATATCTAATCACTGCAGCCGTAGTGCTATTTTTAATTGGCTCAACAATAATAGCTTGGTATAGCCTTAACAAAGTTGAAAATACCCTAAAAACACAAGCAATAGAAATTTTAAAGGCCAGAGTGAATGTCAGTAATGACTTACTAGAGAATGGCTGGGTTAGGTCTCATTTTAACAAGGTAAAAGCTTGGTCAACCTCACCGATTGTTGTCAAACAAGTCAAACAGTTAGTTGCGGCCCAAGCAATTGGCGACTCTGCTGCGGTGACAAAAGCCACTGGTAATTTAACTGCTTTTTTAGAACCTTATCTTCTGGCTGAGGAAAATGAAGGGTTTTATGTTATTTCCCCTGACTATAATAACCTCACTGCCAAGGTTGCTGGCTTAATTGGGCAACCCAACATAATCGCTAAACAATACCCCAAAAAGCTTGTTGAAGTTTTCAATGGTCAGCTCGTTTTTATTCCTCCGCTTTTATCAGAAACCCCTTTAGTCAACATTCAGGGAAAACTACAGCAAAAATATCCAACAACTTTTATTATTGCGCCAATACTTGATAATGAACAACAAGTTATTGCTGCGCTCGCCATACGTTTAAATCCGTTTGGCGCTTTTTCTTCGACAGTACAGCAGCACAGTTTTTGGAAATCAGAGCAAACATACTTCTTTGACACCAAAGCTCGTTTATTAACCGCCAGTCAATTTGAGCCAGAACTTAGGTCCGAGGGAAGACTAACGAAAGAGCAATCTAGCGTCTTAGCGATATCATTAACGCTTCCGTTGAAACCAACGACTAGTGAACAAACGCAAGCCCCCATTTATACAAAATTGGCTCAGTCGGCATTAGAAGGCAACACAGGTTACAGCGAAGAAAGCTATTTAGATTATCGTGGCCAGCCCGTATTAGGCGCTTGGTTGTGGAACAGTACTTTAGGCTTAGGTATCGGCGCAGAAGTCAGTGAAGTGGATGTATTGCAATCTCAACAGAAAATAGTACATGGCTTTTTCTGGCAGCTATTGCAAACGGTGTTATTGAGTTTGTTTATTTTAGTTATTGCTTTTTATTGGCAAAAACGCAGCGCAGCTGCCATCTTCGATTCAGAGCAGTACCTTTATTCTATGCTTAATAACGCTCCTGATGCCATTATATCCTTTAACGCAAAAGGGGAAATAATACGCTTTAATAAAGTCGCTGGCTTACTGTTTTTGGTTGATAGGAAAGGCGCGGAGTCGATGTTTTTCAATGACTTTTTTATGAAAAACGAACAAGAAAACTTGCAGGAATGGATCAAAAACATCATTAATGATAGCAGTGTATGTGACAGCTTCAGAATTATGCGGGCTAAGGCTAGTGACAGTCGGGAATTTTCAGCTCGTGTTGCGATAAGCAGTCATAAAACTACTCAAGATAATATTTTTACTGCCATTATTTCTGATTTAAGCACAATACAACAATTAGAAGGAAGACTGCTGGTACTAGAAAGTGCTGTTGAACAAAGTCATTCAGCGATATTGATCACCAATTTGATTGGTAAAATTGTCTACGTCAATAAAGCCTTTAGCGAAACTACCGGCTATTCAAAAACAGAAGTTTTAGGGAGAAATGCCAACCTGCTAGATTCTGGACACAAAAACACCGATAAATATCAGCAGCTCTGGCAAAAAATTATTGAAGGCCAGCATTGGAGTGGTCAATTATACAATAAGAAAAAAGACGGTAGCTGTTATTGGGGCACTACCGACATTACCCCCATTAGAGACCGTAATGGTAAAATAGATCATTTTCTTGCGATAAATCAAGATATAACAAGGCAAAAGGCCAATGAAGATAAGCTACTAAAACAGCAGCTTTTTTTAAAAGAGGCTGAACGTATTGCTCATTTGGGGTGTTGGGAGAAAGATCTTAAAAACGATATCATTTACTGGTCAGACGGCATGCACAGATTAATAGGTATTGAGAAAAATTCTACGCCTTTGACTTCAGAGCTTATTGTAAACCTTGTCCATCCAGAAGACCGTTATCAATTTAGAATACACCAACTAAAAGCCTTAAATAAGTTAGAAGTTTATAACTATGAATGCCGAATAATATTAGCTGATAAGCAATTAAGGTATATCAATACATCAACTGAGGTTACCCGTGATGAAAGTGGCGAACCATTAAGTATGCTAGGTATTGTCAGAGATATAACCAACATTAAACAGAATGAAATAGAGCGTGAAATACTTGATGCTGAAAAAGAACAATCTCGTCAAGCGACACTCAATGTGCTGCTTGATGTTAAATACCAACGTAACAGAACAGAAAAGACATTAGCTGACTTAAAAGAATCTCAGCAAGAATTAGAACAAGCACGTTTAACAGCAGAAGCGGCAAGCGACTCTAAGTCGCAGTTTTTAGCAACAATGAGCCATGAAATTAGAACACCGATGAATGGTGTTGTTGGTATGTTAGAGCTACTGCAGCAATCAGAACTAGATGATGATCAATACCATTTAGCCAATGTTGCCAAAGATTCAGCATGGGCGTTATTACAAATCATTAATGACGTGCTCGACTTTTCAAAAATAGAAGCGGGGAAAATGACTTTAGAGTCAATACCGTTCACCTGGACAGAGATTATTGAAGGCGCTGCAGAGTTACTATCATCGCAATTACAAAGCAAAAGATTATTGTTGGTTTGTTCATCTAATCATCATATGACTGAGTCAATGCTAGGCGATCCCATTAGGTTAAGGCAAATTGTACTTAATTTATTAGGTAATGCGATTAAATTTACTCACAACAATGAACAGCCGCAAAGCCTTATTGAGGTTAAGCTTGATTATTTAGATAATAGCCAAAACAAAAAATTATTTCGATTAACGGTTAAAGATAATGGTATTGGTATTAGTGAGGATCAACAAGTTCATTTATTCGATGCTTTCACACAGGCAGACAGTAGCACTCATCGTCAGTTTGGTGGCACAGGACTCGGCTTATCTATTTGCTCAAAGTTAACCACTATGATGGGAGGACAAATAAGTTGTCAAAGCGTGATAGGTGATGGTACAGAATTTCATGTCGATTTACCTTTAATAGCAACTGAAAATAAAAAGACATCGACCCTGAGCGTAAAACTCTATCATTTAAATATTTTACTCATTGCTTACGATGGAATTACCGATAATATCTTGCACAAAGGTCTAACAGAGCTTGGCGCACATTGTCATTTAGCACCAAGTTCGCCAACAGAATTAAGCAAGCTTATTTCTGCTGAAAATTATGATCTTATTATTATTTCAGCAGAACAAGTTATTAGCCTTTGGCCAGAAGTTAAAATGCAGTTACCCAACAACAGTGATGAGGATATTAATATACTGATCCTTGAAAGGTGGCATGACTTCGACTTACCCTTTTACCCTGAACACGCGACAACTATTGCCAGTAATCCGTTTTTACCACAAAAAATATACTGGGCCATTGCCCGTATTATGGATCAAAAAAATCCACTTATAAGTTGTCTAAAGCAAGATATTAAGACGTTATCTATACCCAGTGTTACTGAAGCACAAGCCAGTAATAAACTAATTTTGATTGTTGAAGATAATGTCTTTAATCAACAGGTATTAGAGCGTCAGCTAAATCTATTTGGTTATGCTGTGATCATTGCCAACCATGGTGAAGAAGCCTTAACTAAAATGACGCAATATTCATTTTCCCTGATCATGACAGATTGTCAAATGCCGATCATGGATGGTTTCGAATTTGCCCAAAAGGTGCGAGAGAATGAACAAGGCGGCACAACACAGATACCTATTATAGCAATCACCGCTAACGCGATGCGAAATGAAGCCGAACACTGCATTAAACTTGGCATGAATGACTACGTGACTAAGCCAATGAAGCTAGATAGCTTAAAAGCTTTACTCAGTAAATGGTTAGTTGAAGAAGAACTCGAAGATGAATTTAAAATAGAATCACCACCTGAATTGACCGATGAACAAGTCACTAAAATGATAGCAAAACCGGCAATAAACATCTCAGCATTGGTTGAATGCTTTGGTGATGATAAAGAAGCGCAACAAAGCTTTTTACAATTTTATCAACAACATAGCAAACCATTATTCGCTGAATTAGCCGTGCACATTACCGATAAAGATTGGCAGAGTGTAATGGAACTGGCACACAAGCTTAAATCTTCAACCCGGGGCGCTGGAGCGATATTACTAGGTCATTATTGTGAGCAATTGGAACAATTCGCTAAAGAAGAAAATACACAAGAAATTATAACGTTAAGCCATAAACTTTATGCTGAGTTTATTCGAGTGTCTGACGAGATAGCGGCAAACTTTTAGGCCATGTTATGGCGTTTGTCAGTGATTATCTATAGCGGTGACTGAAAATATTGTTATAAACGTTTTCATCAATCACACGTCGCTACTGAATACTCTTATTATTTAGCGTATTAATTGCTGAAAACGTCGGCCACTTACCCACGGCACGAATAGTTAACTGAGGGTTGTGATTGTTTATCTTTTTTCAATTAAAGGAATGTTATTTTCCTTAAATAGCTTAGCAACAACGCCTTGCGTTAAAGGTTTAATGAGATAACCTTTTGCGCCTAGTTCAATAGCTTTTTTTACTATTTGTTTATTTTTATTACCGGTTAACATAATAAGTGGCGTATCAAAATTTTTGCCGTTGCCCTGTTTCATTTGTCCTAAAATATATAAACCATTGGTATCGGGTAGACTTACGTCGAGTAAAACGATATCAAAACGTATATTATTAAGACAAATTAAGGCCGTTCTACCGGTACTAGCGGTTTGAACGTTGAGTTTATACTTGTGCAACAGTGTATTGGTTAAATGTATGCTAATGGGATCATCTTCAACCAATAGAATATTAATAGCGGCTGATTTATTATCCCCTTGTATCTTATCTAATTCTTTTACCGCATCGGCGTTACTTGCATTATAAAGCTTATTAAAAGAAGTTGGTGGATGTACTTGCTCGCTTTTATCAGATTGAGCCGCTTCATTACTTTCTTGTGCTATATTTTCCACGTCACTGATTAATCCACTGAGCAAGTCTAATGCTTTACTTTGCAGTTCCACCAGCCTAGGTCGAATTTCGTTTGAACGTATCGACGCTAAAATATTCTTGACTACATCAAGATTAATATTAACATTGTGTTTGAGTTTAATTTGCTCTGTTGCTTTACTGATAGAGTGTTCAACGTCGGTAATACTCTCTTCAAAAGACAACCTAAGTCTTTCTTTCAGCTCTAAGCCGTGCAGTACCGTTTCTCTAATTTCTTTTGCATATGACTCTTTGTTATAAATATAATCTAAGGCAGCATTTTTTTTGAGACCAATGCCCAGCTTAGTCAGTAAATTAGAACAAACAACAACTGCACGTTTTTTCTCATAAAGCGGATTGGTAATTATATAGTCATCAATAATATCGTTATCATAAGCTTCATAAGCTTCGTTTTCTTCCCTTGCAGAAACAACAGAAACAATAAAATGTTCGCACGTTTGTCCTACTAAAACTGATTTAAGCGAGCTGTAATAGATCATTAAAGATCGTTGAAAAGAGGTTGCGTCGATTAAAATTATTTTAGGCGTTTCATCTTTAAGCTGTTTCTCAAGCTCCGGCAAAGCAGTAACAACAAGTACTTTATCAAAATGTTCAATCAACACCTTAATTAACAGCTCGCTATCTTCACGTTCGGTCGTGTATAAAATAATATTATGATGCTGCACTATAACTCCTTGACTCAACTATCTAATGCTAACCTTGTAAGAGTGTAAAACTTGCTTAGCAATATTGGCCACTCGACTTTATCAAAGTATAAGTGAGTATGTAAATTTCCCTGCTCAGGTCAATACAATCTAACACTGTTGAGCATGCTTTGGATACATTTCATCTTATCAATTAGATTAATATATAAATAAGCTAAATCAAGGATATAAAAGAAGCAAAAGTGTGATTAACAGCTAAGGTGTACGGGTTAATTTGAAAACATCACTTTCATCAGCAAATTTTTAATAACATCATAAGATTCATCTTCAAATTTAACGCCAAAATAATCAATCGTCGGCGATGACTTAATATTGCAAACAATACCTTTTATTGATGTGATGTCACTTAAGGCCTTGTCAGTAATAGCGAAGGTAATGGTATCTTCTTTGGTGATAACAACATTTTCTTCCTTCTTGGCACTTAATAAACAGCCTTCTAATGAAAGATTAACCATAATACCTTTTAATAACGAATTATTGACCGAAGCTTCAATATTTAATTGTGTATCAATTCGCGTTTCTTTTCGTAGCGGTCGTACGGCCACCTGTTGCGGAATGTTCAAGACAATCATTTTTGCTGGAACAGTTATCGTGCGCTCTATACTGGTAACAAAAGCAACAACCGCGCCTTCATGCTTTTCTACGATACTTCTAACGGTGCAGGCTACCCCTTGATTAATATTGCCAGTAAGCTCAACATGACGATTTAAATCGGGTAATTGGATCAACATAAATTGCTTGGGTAAAAAACCAACAAAAACACTTTTAAATTTTATTTTTTTACTGGGGGGAATTGAGACTTCGACAATAATGGCAGAGCCAGGGGTTAGCATTGATAATGACTTTGTTACATCTTCTCGAATCATTGATAGTTCTCCTAGTAAGCCATGCCCTGTAGAGGTTTAAATTGATAAGTTAACTTATCAACTCATTCATTGCAGGTTATTAATTGTGTTAAAATTAAATATATCATCGATTTTCATACTATCAATATTTATTAGCCACAAAGCGATAAAGTTTTAATAATAATATAATTGACTGCAAGTTTTTAACGCTATTAAGCGCAGCAACACTTTATAAATAGGCTTTATAGCCTATTGTAACCGCTGGTAGCTTTTAAACTATCGGCAAAAGGTTATTTACTGATGTTTTTAACCTTCATATTAAGCTATTGTTAAAAGGTAATGAGCACGCCACTATCGGCTTTTAATAAGCTAATTAGTTAATATTTATTAGTATTTTTATTAGCTAAACCGTGAAACATGTAAATTTTATAAAGAGTCTTATTGATGATTGAACTTTTTCGCAACATGAAAATTTCACAAAAAATCCCATTATCTATTAGTGTTTTTATTATATTACCTTTAATCATCTCCCTTATTGCAATAAATTCAACGAACACCATTAACAAAAACGGTCAAGATATTTATGATAATTATTTTGTCAGTTTTGTTAATCTTACCGACGCTCGAAAATATTTATATGAAGAGTTTGTACTAATAAAAAGTCATATTCTTTCTCCTGACGATAAGTCTATGAGAGACACTGAGCAAAAAATCAGTAATGCATCAGTCAACTTCCGTGCTTCACTGACTAAATTTGAACAAACATTAGACAGTGGCGAAGAAACCAAACTACTCTATAAATTCAAAACTCAATTAACAACGTTTGAGTTGTTAACCGAGCGAATTATCACTTTAAGTAAAAGCAACCAAGATATTGCTGCAGATAGACTAGCTAATGAAGAATATGGCGTGCTTTTTAATGACATGCAACTCAATATGGCAGGTATGCTAGAAACTAATATTGATGGAGCTCAAGCCCTATACAACAGTAATCATCAACATCATCAAACTACGCGTTCTCTTATTATTTTGGTTACCGCTATTATTATTGCCATTGGCTTATTTATTGGTTGGCTATTGATCAGCACAATATTAGAGCCACTGCTTAAAATACAGTGCCATATAGCAAGTCTTACTCATTCAGGTGATCTTCTCCTTCAACTCGACATTGAAGGTAAAGATGAAATTAGCGAATTAGCTGAGTCATTTAATACTATGCTTGAGTCATTATTTCATGCACACAACAAGCTCATCCAAACAGAGAAACTAACCTCTTTAGGTTCACTAGTTGCAGGAGTTTCTCATGAGATTAATACGCCATTAGGCATAGCTGTCACGATAGGCAGTACAATCAAAGATAACTTTCAAAAGTTTTCAATTCGTTTTAAAGAAAAAAAAGTAAAACGTTCTGACTTGGAAAGTTTCGAAATAGAAGTCAATGAATGCTTAGATATTTTACTGAATTCTTTAGACCGAGCTGTTGTTCTCATTCAGAGTTTTAAGCAAGTGGCTGTTGACCAAACGAGTGAGGCAAGACGTATATTTTTCTTATCTGATGTCGTGGACGAAGTGATCCGTATACATCACCATAAAATAAAACGCCTAGGGATAACCTTCGACTGCGTAATTGATAAAAATATAGAGATGGACAGTTTTCCAGGTCCTTTGGGGCAAGTGATGACTAATTTATTTAATAACGCCATTATTCATGGTTTTGAAAGTACAGACTCTGGCATTATCGCTATATCAGCTTATCTGAATAATTCAGTTGTCATTATCAAAGTAGAAGATAATGGTAAGGGCATCCCAAAAGCGTTTATTGACAAAGTTTTTGAACCTTTTTTTACCACTAGGCTTGGTGAAGGAGGTTCAGGTTTAGGCCTGAGCATCATCTTTAATATTGTCGTCAATTTACTCGGTGGTAAAATTAGAGTAGCCAGTACATTAGGAAAAAACACCTGCTTTACCTTAGAATTACCTTTGGTTTCGCCCCAAAAGATAACAAAAATTAATGATAAAGATTAACTGTACTCGCTATTATCTTAAACACGTTTAAAATAATCAGCTAATTTTTTCTCTATCTAAAACAAGTTAACCGCACAAGATTATCAATGGCACGCTTATTATGGTTTTTGATAAAATGCTACTTGGCCTCGTCCTGAAGCTTTAACTTGGTACATCATGTCGTCTGCCTTAACCATCAATTCGTGGAGTACCTTAGCGTCTTTAGGGGCAACAACAATACCAATACTTGCGCCTACCTGGCATTGCATATTATTTGAAATATGAATGGGCTGCTCTATCTCAACAAGAATATTATTGGCTTGTTCAAGCATTAACTCTTGGTCAAAGTTCGTCAACTGACGGGCAACAATAAATTCATCCCCTCCCCATCGAATACAGAGGTCTGTTGCCAAGTTAAAATGCGCTTTAAGACGTTTTGCTATTGCTATTAATACCTTATCCCCCGCTTCATGGCCATAAGTGTCGTTAACAGGTTTAAATTTGTCTAAATCAATCATCATCAACACTAAACTTTGTTGATTTTCTAAACAATAAAGTAAGGCATTATCTAATTTTTTGTCGCCGGAGCGTCGATTAAGTAGATGGGTTAAAGGGTCATGATCCGCTTCAAAACGTGTTTGAAATTCTCGTTCTGCTCGTTCAGTAACGTCATGTATTATCACTTCAACTAAATTACCTTGTTCACTTCTGCGCTCATTGCTGCGCTGTTCGGTTAATTTTGCGAATAAACAGTGCAGCCATAGCGTTTTATTGCCGATGCGGCATTCTATGTCTAGAGTGACTTGTGGACGATTCTTGTCGGCGCGAATACTCAATAACAACTCTTCGAGTTTGTCGACATTATTTAATAAAGTTGGAAAGTGTAAAGAGGCCAAGTCTGTCTGTCCTGCAACACTGAAGTATTGTAAAAATGCTGGGTTGAAAGTGGTAATGGTGTTTTTTTCATCGAGCAAACAAATTCCAGCACTCGCTTGTTCAAAAATAAGCCTGAATTTACGCTCTAACTCTTGAGTTTTTTCGCGCAATGCTCGCTCATTACTAATAGTAAGATGTAACTCATGCATTAAAGAGTTTATACCTTTTGTTAATTTACCAATTTCATTTTTGGCACCTTGCTTCACCAACAACATCCGCATTGTTTTAGGTATACTAGGGTTGATGGTAGTAAAGCTATCGGTTAACTTTTGAATAGGCTTAGTTAGCCATCTGTGCACGATCAGAGAGACAAAAAAAGCAATAATGATGGATTGTATTAGTATCAATGCCACTTCTTTTTTAAGTGAATTTTCTACCTGTTGTTGAATATAATTATTGTCTGGATAAACAGTAAGTGTGCCAACAAGGGTATCATCAATAAAAGGATGGATTAATTGGATAACTATGCCATCTTGTGGTTTGTTAAGAGCACCACTGGAAATGCTCATTTCGCCCTCGCCGGAGAGTCTAGCCCCTTGAACTAAATCATTACTCAACAAACCACTAATAATTTCCTGTCCGAGCTCGCGATCATTTAAATAGGCAGATATCGTCGCAGTTTTTGCCATCGTTTGGGCTAATTGTTTAACAAGCAAATAGTTAGTATCTTTCTTTTCTTGAAGGCCAGCATAATAGGACAACGTTGAAGAAACCAACGCAACTAGCACGGCAACAATAGCGATCGCCAATGGAACTCTGACATAAAGATTTTGACTAATTTTCATTAAATCGATAAACCACTTTTACAGCATCAGTGAGCTGGTCTTTAGGTATATAACCAATTGAATATGGTGAACTGTATAACTTGTTCAAAGCGTCTTCAATTGAAATAGCCGCGATCGGCGGTTTAGCTCGCCCAGAGAACAGTAACCTTGCCCAGTAAGCGTTTATTTTTTGCTCGTTTTTATTAACTAATTGCAGATAAAAGTCATTCTTCAATAGTGATTCAGAGGGCAAATCTAGTGGCTGTGCCATTTCACCGTCAGGAAAAGTTAAATAACGCCCCATATAAATGTCAATCACTTCGCGCTTAGATAATGAGTTAATCGCATTGTCTTTATTGACCACAACAACAAACTCGGTACTCACAGCATCAAAGTTGAAAATAGCCAATCCAATCATTAATAACAGGGGGTTTTTCATCATTAAAACACCATGTTCGCACTAACAGTAAACACATTAATTCTATGCTCTTTTTCAACATTTTCCGGATCACTTATCCCCCATAACCCACCACCAAAAGGTTGAATATCAAAGTGATCAATTTGCGCTTTAACGATCAAATTTTCTGACGCCTGCCATTTTACGCCAACATTAATTGAATGTTGGTGCACCACTAATCGGTCAACAGCCTCTTTTGAAGCAAGTGCTAACTGTTGTAATGGAAAGGTTACTTGTATTGGCGTACCAGGAAGAAATTGGGGCGCAGTAACTGTGGTTATCTTATGGCGGTTCTCTGAAATAGAAACACTGGAAAAAAGCGTCACTTTATCTAAACGATAACCAACACTCACATAGCCATTAATATTTGATGAAGCAACCAACCAAGGAGACTCTGAAATACCTATTTCAGATTGAATTAACCAATTATCACTATCGTAGGTTAATCCTAAAGCAGCATATTCAATACTATGGTTTTTTGTGTCAAAACTTGCTGATAGCGACGCTGCTTGCGGCCACACAGGAGCTGGCACAGAGTTTAATAAATCAATAAACTCATTTAATGCCTCGAACTTATAGTCCCCGGCATCGGCTTGTGATACAGAAAATCGCATGGTCCAAGCATCAAGTACGTAGGTTGCGCTAAAAGTCATTAAATGGTCAAAATCAATAAAAAAGTCTTGGCCATTCGCTTTTAATTTTGCAGTCGTGTTACCCGCAGCCAATTTTAACCGTAAAAAACCATCATTAATTGATTGGCTGTATTCAATATCTACACCATCAAATTTTCCCGCTGTACTTGCAAAAGAGTAATACTCATGTGGCGGACGTACCCACAAATAAGCGTATCCCACGTGCGGGTACTCTGAAAGTAAATAAAGGTCACTGTTTAATCTGCCCGCACGAATAGCCCAATTACGAGAAGGACGGTAGCGCAGAAAAGCTAATTCGAGGTAATTTTCAAAGTCTGTATTCCCGTGATCTTCTAGGACAAATTGCACAACAGAATCCCAGTTTTTATCTAAGGTTATATTAGCTTGCCCACCTAAAATTGAGTCACGGGTAGCTGACCAGCCTGTATCGTCAATATTCAAATAATTGGGACTAAAAGCAATATCAGGATCGTCACTATAACTAAGGGCTAAAGAGGCAAAACCACTAAATTCAACTTTTATGTCATCGGCACAGGCATTATAAGTAATGCCTGTGAAAACTAAAGCTGTGGCGATAATAAATCGATACAAGGTAGCAGCCTTTTTTCGTTTGATAATATTGAAGATATTAATGATAACAGATAGCTCATTTATTTGCCTATTGTTCGACCATAAAATACCACGACTTCTTTAACGAGTGCTAGGTTAACGTCTGTGTTTTGAATTAATAGACTTTTGAGGTTCGTCTCAGGAGGATAACGCATAAACCTATGCTTAATCAGCAAAATAAATGGCGAATCTTGGACTGCGAAATAATGGCTTGGATATCGGCTTGGCTATTGGCTTGGCTAATGTTGGATAATATATTTAACAAACACTTGTCCTAGCAAGAACAACATTATTTTGGTCTGGTTAAGTGTAATCAACCGATTGCCCCTTAGGGCATTTTCCCTTAATACTTATCTTTCTAAGTGCTCGGCATGAAAACGCAAATGCGCTTCAATAAATGAAGAGATGAAATAGTAACTGTGATCATAGCCTTCATGAATAGTTAACTCTAATGGGTAACCACTCATTTTTGCTGCAGCCTCTAGCGTTTCTGGTTTTAATTGCTCTTTCAAAAAGTCATCTGCACCACCTTGATCAACTTTGGCAGGAATAAACTGTTTTGCTATACGCATTAATTCACTGGCATCATGCTGGTACCAACTTGCTTGGTCTTTCCCCAAGTAAGCGCTGAAAGCTTTTTTGCCCCAAGGCACCTTAATCGGATTACAGATAGGACTAAAGGCTGACATTGAACGATAACGTTCAGCGTTTAACAAACCAATAGTTAGTGCCCCGTGTCCGCCCATGGAATGTCCACTAATAGCGCGCTTATCTGACACTGGAAATGTGGCTTCAATAATTGCTGGCAGTTCTTTAACCACATAATCATACATCTGATAGTGACGGCTCCAAGGTGCTTGGCTAGCATTAAGATAAAATCCTGCGCCCTGACCCAAATCATAACTATCGTCATCAGCTACCTCTTCACCTCTTGGACTAGTATCAGGAGAAACAATAGCAATGCCTAACTCAGCAGCTACTCGCAGTGCGCCGGCTTTTTGCATAAAGTTTTCATCGGTACAGGTTAGACCTGAAAGCCAGTAAAGCACAGGCACTTTTTTGCCATTATTAGCCTGTGGAGGCAAAAAAATGGCAAAGCGCATGTTAGCGTTTACGGCTTTAGAATGGTGGCTATATTGCTTGTGCCAGCCACCAAAAATTTTATTTACACTGATACTTTCAATTAAAGGATCAATTGTCATAGGGTAACCTCAAGACGCTCCCCTGCTAATTACTGCAATAAAAGGGCAACGCCATACTATTAATGTGAGTGACTATCTTTCTAAAGACAAATGCTGGTTATTTATATCGCCTATTTATCAAAATGAATAACACTGCGAATACTTTTTCCTTTGTGCATTAACTCAAACGCTTCATTAATGTCTTCAAGACTCATGGTATGAGTAATAAAATCGCTCAAGTTGAATTCTCCGGCTAAATAACGTTCAACATAATCTGGCAACTCAGTACGACCTTTAACACCGCCAAATGCAGAACCACGCCATACTCGACCCGTTACCAGTTGAAATGGACGGGTTGATATTTCTTGTCCGGCACCTGCAACACCAATGATCACTGATTCTCCCCATCCTTTATGACAACATTCTAAGGCAGAGCGCATTAGGTTAACGTTACCAATACATTCAAAAGAGTAGTCAACACCGCCATCGGTCATTTCGACAATCACATCTTGAATAGGCTTGTCGTAGTCTTTGGGGTTAATAAAATCGGTAGCACCCAATTTTTTCGCAAGTTCGAATTTACTTTCGTTAATATCGATAGCAATAATTCGACTAGCTTTCGCCATGGTCGCGCCAATCACTGCAGACAATCCAATACCGCCAAGGCCAAAGATAGCAACAGTTGCGCCCTCTTCAACTTTTGCTGTATTCATGACTGCGCCCATGCCGGTGGTAACACCACACCCTAGTAGACAAACCTCTTCTAATGGTGCTTCTTTATTAACTTTCGCTAATGAAATTTCTGGCAAGACTGTGTATTCAGAAAAAGTTGAACAGCCCATATAGTGAAAAATAGGCTGACCATCTTTGTAAAAGCGGGTCGTGCCATCTGGCATCAAACCTTTGCCTTGTGTCTCTCGAATTTTTTGGCAAAGGTTGGTTTTACCCGATAAACAGAATTTACATTCACCACACTCTGGTGTGTATAGTGGAATAACATGATCGCCTACCTTAACACTGGTTACACCTTCACCTATTTGTTCAACAATACCACCGCCTTCGTGACCTAAAATAACGGGGAAAATTCCTTCTGGATCCTCTCCAGATAAGGTAAAGGCATCGGTATGACAAACACCAGAGGCAATAACCTTAACTAACACCTCTCCTTTGCGAGGTAGCATGACATCGACTTCTTCGATAGATAGTGGCTGATTAGGGCCCCAAGCAATAGCCGCTTTCGATTTTATAAATTTATCTGACATCGTTATTCTCACTTTTCAATTAATAGGTATTTTGATGGGATTAGCATCTAGTCGAATTTGTTACAGTAACATTAGTTTACTCAACTTATTTAAAGATGATAATACGCCTAATGCGTAATTAACTTTTACCCCTTGGTAACAATCTAAAGGACATAGCTACCAAGGGGTAAAAGCATTTTGGTTAAAAATTTTGATCTACATTATTCATCTTAATGACTGTGTCCTTGGGCAATATTTATCATAGCAATACCAACAGCAACTAACCCCATGCCTAGCCATGTTGTTAAATCAAGATGCTGACGGTAAATCAAAGCAGACAATAAAGTCACGGTTATAATGGCAAGCCCGGCCCATAGCGCATGGACGATACCAACTGGCATGCCTTTCATTGCTTGACCTAAAAAAATGAATGCGGCTAAATGTCCAAGTAAAACTAAAGCACTTGGCAGTGGTTTACTAAAACCATCAGTCTCTTTTAATGCTACATGAGACATCGCCTCAGCAGCGACACCTAAAAAAAGGAATAACCAACTCATCTTTATTTCCTATAATGTTATACGAACGGTCACTGTCAAAGGTCTAAAGTAATTTTAAATAAGCTACTTTTGTGGCCACTAACAATGTCTTGTTGGTGGCTAGTATAGTTATTTCTATATAAATGATAATATGCTAATTTGTAAATTCACTTGTACATATAGGTAATAATCATGCAGTGGGATGGCATCAGCGAATTTGTTTACGTTGCGGAAAATGAAAGTTTTACCCTCGCCTCAAAGAAAATGGCGATATCTACCGCACAGGTGAGTCGACAGATAAGTGCATTAGAAAAACGCCTTAATATTAAGTTATTTTATCGAACAACTCGCAAAGTATCATTAACAGAAGAAGGCCGTGTTTTTTATCAGCATTGTCGCAGTGTTCTCGATGGTCTCGATGCTGCTGAGCGGGCCATCACAAATTTGCAGTCAAAACCCCAAGGCAAAATTAAATTAACAGCGCCTGTTGCCTATGGTGAAAAACAAATATTACCGCTAGTGAATAATTTCATAAAACAATATAGCGATGTTGAAGTGTCGGCTTATTTAAGCAACCGCCAAATAGACATTGTTGAAGAAGGCTATGACCTAGCAATTCGCCTTGGTAAGTTAAGTGACTCGACCATGATGGCAAAAAAACTTGGCAAAAGAACAAACTACCTTTGTGCATCACCGCAATACTTAGAAAAACAGGGAGTACCCCATTCTATATCAGAGCTTAATAAACATAGTTGTTTGTTGGGTACATTAGACTACTGGCATTTTAGAGAGTCTGACCGAGAAAAAAGTATCCGCGTAACCGGTAGATTAAGATACAACAATGGCTACAGTCTGATGGACGCCGCATTAAAGGGCTTAGGGATAGTTCAGTTACCCGATTATTATGTTCAACAACGCATAGAAAGTGGTGAACTGGTGACCCTATTAGATAATTACCGTGCGCCTGATGAAGGAATATGGGCAATTTACCCTCAGAATCGCCATTTATCGCCTAAAATAAGACTGCTGGTTGATTACTTAGCTGAACAGTTACTTTAATCTTCAGCTTTATTAAATTACCGAACAAGGCTGTAAAGCTTAAGTCATAACATAAAATAGTAGCGGTTAGGTTTGCCGCTATTATCTTACATACACTCCACCTAAGCCTCCAAAGTCATGCCGCGCAGATAAAGAGACAGCAATAAAAGTAAAGTAGTAATGATCAATTGCCTGTTTTTCCGTTAATCATCCAACAGGCTTTCGAGTGAATGTGTAACGCCCATTCGTTGATGTACTACTGGACTTGTTGTGGTGTATAACGTTGGAATACGGTCTTTTTCTAAAACAGTTTCCGCAATCGAAAAGGCCGCTAAGGCCGTTTCGTGGAAGCCACTTAAAATCAACTTTCGTTTACCCGGGTAATAATTAATATCACCAACGGCATAGATACCCGGCACTGAGGTTTGAAAAGATTGTGTATCTACTTTTATCTGGTGTTGGTGCATGGCAAGTTGCCAATTTGCTATTGGGCCAATCTTGGGTGACATACCAAAGAATATAACAAGTTCATCAAGTTCCACTCTACGTTTAATGCCATCTTTTGAATTTACTGTTAGGCCAGTTAGTTTATTATCTTTATGCTGAAAGTCGCTCACTTGACCACATAAAAATTGCATTTTTAGTTCTTCACACAAGGCGAACATTTCATTCACGCTACTTGTAGCGGCTTTAAATTTTGTACTACGATGAATAAGCAAGACACTATTAGCCGTTTTTTGTAGGCTCAAACTCCAATCAAGTGCGGCGTCTCCGCCACCTAGCACAACGACGTTTTTATCTTTAAAGTGTTCTATATTATTGATTCGGTAGAACAGTTGTTTATCTTCAAATTTATCAATTAAGGGTATTTTTAATTTAACGGGTGAGAAGGCACCATTACCAGCAGCAATAATCACCGCGCGACAGTGAATAAGCGTATTCTTGTGCGTGGTAACTGAAAAAGAAACATCCGACAATTTATTAATGTCTTCGACCCGCTCGCCCAATAAAAAAGTTGGCTTAAAGGGAGCCGCTTGCTCATAGAGATTTTCTATAACTTGGCTTGCCTTAGCATTAGGCAAAGCAGGAATATCATAGATAGGCTTATCTGGATAGAGTTCAGTGCATTGGCCACCAACTTCTGGCAAGCTGTCAATAACAACCGATTTTAATCCTTGTAAACCAAGCTCAAATACTTGAAACAAACCAGCAGGGCCTGCACCAATAATTACAACGTCTGTCGTTAAGGTTTTCATAAGTACCTCCTCAGTACCATTAGCTTATATTTATGGCGGATCTAGCGCCTTGAAATATCAGTCTATTGTCATTTTTATAATCAATATAAATCACTACGGGCTTTATTGATTTACCCTTAGCAGGGTTAGCATTTAACGAGTTAAAATCACCTATCATCCATACTCAAAATGGTTCGCTACTGCTATTCTATAAATTTTTTTTCAAGTCGATGCTCAATTTATTCATCTACCCTGCTCGTCTTTTTTAACCAAGGCTTAAAGAATAACGCACTGGAAAAAAACAAGATAAAAGCTTGCGTCGTGATGCCTTGCCACGTTGAATTAATACCTAGCCACGCGAAATGAAAGTCAATAGGAAAGCGCGTAATACTAATAATAGCGGCTTCTTGCAGCGCTGTTATCGCTTTACCCGCGAGAATAAATGACAAGGCTAATAGTAAATACGTTGTTATTGAAAAGAATCGCGCTATTGGTAATTTAATAGAATATTTAATCATTAACCAGGCCACGACAACTAGCATAGCCGCTGCTGCCCCAAAGCCACTAAAAAGAACAAATTGCTGTGAGGGGTTTGTCTGGGTTAACAATGATTGATAAAACAGTACTGTCTCAAAAACCTCACGATAAACCGCAATAAACGCTAAGCCAGATATTCCCCATAAAGCACCTGATTTTAAACTTTTATTAATATTTTGTTGAACATAACGTTGCCATTGATCGGCTTGCGTTTTGCTGTGCATCCAAAAACCAACATAAAAGAGCACAATTGCAGCTAACAGCGCGGCAACACCCTCCATGGTTTCACGGCTAGCACCGCTAATCGTCACTAATTTTTGTGCCACTAACCAAGTTAACCCACCCGCAATTAAGGCTGCTATCCAGCCAAAATGAAGATATTTAATGGCTTCTTTTTTATTGGACCGTACCAGTATGGTAAAAAGTACCAGCACAACCAATAGCGCCTCTAAGCCCTCTCGTAACAAAATAATAAAACTGGCGCTAAATAAAGCTGTGTCTGATATAGCTGAGTCATTGAGTAAAAATTCAGCTTGTTCTATTTGCAGCAAAATTGCAGAAACAGATACAGCAACGTCACCCGAGCCTTCCTCGTTGTTAATTTCATTGCGCAAGCCTAACAAGTTAAATTCAATCATTTTACGTAACGAACTATCATAAGCGTCGAGGTTATTTTCAACAAGCTCGAACCCATCTAAGTAGGCACTCACCGCAAATTGTTGGGCAAGTATAACGTCATTATTTTTGTAAGCGGCAAGTGCTTTTTTAAGTTGATCACGCGCGATTGTTAATGGCGCCTTAGTTGTAGAAAACAGTTCCTCAGGGTTAGATCTAAGCTGCTCAACAAAACCTTTTTCCAAGTCAGTTTTCGCCCTATACAATTCGTTAGGGCTATACTGAACAAGTTCGGCGAGTGAGAGTTCAAGTGTATTATTTTCTTGTCGTTTTTCATCAAAAACAAAAGCTAAACTACCCGTATAAAATGCTAACGACCAACGTTGTTTTGCCGTTAAGTTATTAAATGAAGGCATTGCAGTGCCGTCAAGACCGCCGGTTACCACATCATATAATCCTAGAATAGAACGGTCTAAAGCACGTGTTCTTTCGTTAAAATTAGTAGGCTGTGGACTTAGTTGCCTTGCAAGCTTCCCGTCTCCTTTACCCGTTACACCATGACAACTGGCACAATTATTTTGAAATAATTGCTTTACCCTAGATGCTGAAAGTAAAGATGTTGGTAACGATAACTGCGGAGAGTTATTTATCAACAGGTTTTTTAATTCACTGGTCAGCATTTGTATTTCGACAAGTGTTTTTTTCGCTTGTACCGCAGAGAGAAGTGATTTCGATAACGTAATCATGGCTTGTTCACCCGGCTCTCTCACCGATCTTTCAGCAATAATGTTAGAAAAATCAAGCATTTCTTGATACTCACCTTGATCAATAACTTTGCCATTACTGATGGCAGAAGCATAATCAACACTAATATATTCAGTGAGTTGTAAAAGTTGACGTAATCCTTCTGTATCGCTGCTCGCCGATGTTTGCGTTGAGATAAGATAACCAATAACAAAAAAAACATGAATAAATTTGCGCTTTAATGAGCGCATTGAAAAAGTCATTAATTTTTGAAAATAGCGAGAAAAATAATAAGTCATAAATAACTCTGTAACGCAATTGAGAATGATTCTCATTATACTACATAGGATAAGGATAATGTTAAATATTTATAAAAATAAAGTACTATAGTATCGGTTTAAGTTCTAACGGTTAACGTATGTCCCCTTAAATTAAATGTTCGCTTTTAATAAAGCACAATAATAGTTTATCGACTAATGAACCTCCCCCTTTATAGCCAATAATCTCCTCAAAGAGATAACAGTAAAGTTTGACCCTAAAGCAGGTCAGGCGTTACTATGATGAAGTTCTAGTAGGCTTTAGCTAAAATAGCTTGGCCAATTTACTCACCTAGTCGTAACATAAACATCCATATTTGAAATATTTACACCAACGCTGAACGGTTATACGTTCCTTAACAAAAGTGGCCGTATGTACAAAACTAAAAAAAGCACCAAACCCCAAGAAATCTCTTACAAACGTGTTCAATCATACATGATGTGGATGATCGAGAGATACGGTGATTACTCAGCAAAATCTTTATTGCAAAAAGCCAATTTATTATTCAAAGATGATACTCAATATAATCAAACTGCCTTAGATTATTTAATTGAACACGAAATTATAGATGATGCTCGTTATGCTAAAAGACTAACGCTTAGTCTGGCCGAAAGTAAAATAGGCCCAAATAAAATAAAAGAGAAACTTTATGCTAAGGGTTTTCAATCAACAACCATTAATGAGTGTGTCAATGAACTTGAAACGTCAGAAGATGACTATTTTGATAAAGCGTTGGCGTTAAAAATAAGAAAATTTGGTGAAGAGCCTATTACCGATATAAAGTTGAAGCAAAAAGCTTTACGCCATTTAACGGCAACCAAAGGATTTTCATATGCCATTGCCAATAAAGCGATTACTTATAACCCTGAACAAGAAGAATAGGTAGTCTGTCATTAAGGCTTTATTTTATAACAAACAATAAAATAAACTTAAGACCCTGTGCTTTATATACAGCTTACACCACAAGAATAGTGCGTTAATATAAGATCAATATCTTCGCCAGCTTTATTGTTAGTAATCATCAAATACTTTTTTAAATTGACCATTATTTTTCAATACAGAGATGGCTTGGTTGATTCGAGGAAGTAAATTTTCGTGTTCTTTTCTTAATCTAATAACGATATCACCTTTAGTATGTAAAGAAGCGAGTGCTATAGACGTTTGATGTTTTTCAGCCCAATATTGAGCCGCTCTTTCTTCTATAATGGCAACCTTAAAGCGCCCTTTTACCAACCCTTTGACTAATTCACTTTCTGATAAAAAATCAGCGCGAATAAACTTGTCATCATCAAAATAAGCATAGCCTGCTACTGTGCCGACTAACTGCCCATAAGCCATTTCTGGTTGATTGAACTCTATTGCAACATTAGGCAATGTAACAAAGTATTCTGTTACTTCAAATAAAGGAACACTGCTAACATAATCAACACCAATAATTTTATCTTTAAACCAATTGGGGCTAACAACATCGAAGTCAATTTGTCCTAATTCCAATGCGGTAACCGCTCTTTTTACTGGGAGATAACTGGTATCAGTAGGAATGGCTGCTTGCATCATAATAAGCTCAATTAACGCGATAATAATACCGGGTTTTTGTTGATTACCACTATAACCAAACGGCACCCAAGCCTTGGTGCTGCCTAGATCATATTTTAAAGGACTAGCAACAGTTTCTGTCGCACTAGAGACAAAAGATCCAAGCGTCATTGAAGCAGAGATTAAAAATATCGCCACATTAACCGTACGTTTCATCTTTGGTATTATCAATTGAAAATTCACTAAGTAGCCCCCCAAGAAGAGTTGTTTTAACTAAATAGAGTGTAAAAAACAAATCAGATACATTTTTAAAATTAACAGATAAAAAATCCAGTAGGCTAGTCGCGTAACCTTCATCGTTTTCGCAGCGCTAATAGCGTTAGCTATAACATAGCGCGATTTACGGTCTATTTCGACTGTCTATTTACATAGTCAAACTATAACGATTATTCACAGAAACGCTTATCCAAGAGGCGTAATTAAATGTTAATAAAAATCTGAAATACGGTTAATAAGATGAGCTTATTAACATTAGTTTTAATGATTTTATCTCTTTATTAAATATTGTTAATTATCCAAATAAGTTAATAATATTTCAGACCATAACTTTAATTATTTTTAAATCTTAACGTAATGTTAGGCACATAAAAATATGCCGTAAAGGTAAAGACTTCTTGTAGAATTTAGATTATTACTCATATAAATCAAGGTCCATAAAGAGAATAATTTAGTTTATTAAAGATATTTTATTAAAATACTCTTTAGTAAATTCAATAAAAGCGTTCAATTTATTCGACTGGTGAATTAATTGAGGATAAATCATAAAAATGGTCTTCCCTGCTGGCATTTCACTTTCAAGTATAGCGACTAACGTTCCCTCCTTAATCTCTTGGTCGACTAAATAGTCAGGTACCCTAATAATACCTTCGCCCTTTAATGCTAATGTTTTCAGCATATGGTTATCGTTTATTTTTAACCAACCATCTACGGGCACCTCAGCGTTTAAGAATGACCAGGTTAATTGCTCTTGTCCCCTTAAACATTGGTGCGTTTTTAAATCGCTAGGCTCCTTTGGTTTACTGTATTTATCTAAATATTCAGCAGAAGCACAACAGCAATGTTTATAGGGCAAAATAGCTTTTGCAACCATATTTAAAGGCGGGGAGTTAGTGGCACGAAAAGCCAAGTCAAAATCACTGCGATTTAGATCAAAACGGGTGTAACTGGTATCGATAGAAAACTCAATAGCAGGATGTAAGGCGCTAAACTTAGAAAAAATGTCGAGTAAAAACCTTTTGGTAAAGAGGCTTGGTGCTGTAATTTTTATAACACCTTCAATAGCATTGCCTTTATGACCAGCATTTCGTTCTAATTCTAAAACAGAATGACGAATTTTATTTACACCTGTTAAAACACTCTCACCTTCTGCGGTTAAGCGAACACTCCGTGTCGAGCGGATCAACAAAGCAAAACCCATCTCCTTTTCTAATCGACGAATTTGAGCAGATAAATGCCCTCTTGATATTTGTAAATGTTGTGCCGCGACCGTAAAGCTTAAATGGCGGGCAACTTCACTAAATAACATTAATCGCTCAAGTTTTTTATGCTCTTTATTCATCATCTTTTGCGCTTATTGTGTGTTATATAAAACAATGAATTTTATTTTGTTATATATTCATTTGCAAATTTTTAGTGAAAAATACCTAGTCTTGTTATTACCTGCTTTATGCACGGCTGTAATTAATTTCACCAGCAGACGCTAATGCAGTCACTAAAGTATTACGGCATAAAATAGTAAAACAAAAAACGACAAATCAATAACTTGATTAACAAATTTGAATAAAAATAGGCATAAGAATGTTAAATATAGAAAATAAATGGGCGCTAGTAACGGGAGCTAGTCGAGGGGTCGGTCTTCGTGTTGCGAAAGAGCTTGCTAAACAAGGCTGTAAACTCATCATTCATTCTCGACAATTAGCTGGTACTAGAGATTTACTTAATGAATTAACCACAGCGGGTCATGAAGTTTATGCTGTAGCGGCTGAACTTAATTCAATCTCTCAAGTAGAGCATTTAATTACCGAGGTGAAAGCCTTGAGTAATAATCACCTAGACATACTGTATAATAATGCAGCAATCATGACCAAGTATCAGCCGCTCTTTGCCCCGACGGCAGAGGAATACCTACACAGTTTTATGGTTAATAGTATTACTCCGGCTAAATTATGTGATGCTTTTCTTCCAGGCATGCTAACGCGTAATTGGGGACGTATTGTTAATGTTTCTTCAGGCATTAGTAATCAACCTGAATTGATGGCATATAGTTGTTCAAAAGCCGCTCTTGAAAGGTATGTGCGCGACATGATGCCAACGCTATTAGGCACTAACGTCTTAATGAACTTGCTCGACCCTGGTTGGTTAAAAACAGACCTTGGCGGCACATTTGCCCCTAACGATGTCGATTCAGTAATGCCCGGCGCACTTATTCCCATACTATTGGAAAAAGAGCAAGGGAGTGGTATTTTATTTTGCGCCCAAGATTATGTTGGTTAACATTATACTTAGTATCAGGCTTAAGTATCGAGCTTAAGCATCGATGGGCTAATGACGCTTTATTAAAGATAGCTAGTCTGTGGAACAAAGAGCATTAGATCGATGAAAAAATAATTTTATTTGTACTTTTATCTTGAGTAATAGTTAATGAAATCACTAAAAAATAGAAACATACGTTGGGGAATTATCGGTTTAGGTAACATAGCCAATAAATTTGCAACCGACTTATTAACGCTGAAAGATGCTGAGCTATATGCCGTTGCTTCAAGAACACAGCAAAAAGCCAATGATTTTGCCGATAAATATCACGCGACTAAAGCTTACAGCAGTTATAAGGCGCTCGTAAATGATGAAAATGTTGACGCTATTTACATAGCAACACCACATTCAATGCATAAAGAAAATGCGCTGCTGTGCTTAGAGCAGGGTATCGCGGTGCTATGTGAAAAACCTTTTGCCATGAATACAGATGAAGTGCAATGCATGATTGATGCTGCAACGGCAAATAATACTCTGCTAATGGAGGGGCTCTGGACCTATTTTCTTCCCCATTATAATTTTGTTTTAAATAAACTGACTGATAAAACTTACGGCAATCTACGTAAAGTTGAAGCAGATTTCGGTTTCGCAAGAGAATTTAACCAAGAAGCTAGGCTGTTTAATAAATCATTAGGCGGAGGCAGTCTTTTAGATATTGGCATTTATCCTATTTTTGCAGCACTAACTACCCTTGGCGTGCCCGAGACCATGACCGCTGATGCAACATTTTTTGCTAATGGCGCAGATTCTTCCTGTTCCATGGTCTTTAACTATAAAAATAACGTGGTAGCCTTGTTAAAATCGACACTCTTGGAGTCGACGCCGAGTGAAGCTGTGTTTTATTGTGAACAAGGCAATATTAAAATTAACAGTGGCTTTAACAGCCCTTCAACCGTCACTTTAATAACTGATACAAAAGAAGAAGTTATCTCTTTTAATAGCAAAACATTTGGCTATGATCATCAAATCAACCATTTCAATGAACTGTTACGTCAAGGGAGAAAGGAAAGCCATATCATGACCTTTAATTTTAGTCGCCAGCTTATCGAGACTTTAGATAGCGTTAGAAAACTTATTGATTTGAAATATTAATTGTAGATATTAATTGTAGATATTGATTGTAGATATTGATTGTAGATATTGATTTGAA